>JACIWU010000016.1 GCA_014360805.1 Chloroflexota bacterium | reverse complement strand
TGGCATAATGGCGAATTGTAATACAACTGATGGATTCTCAGAGGGGAGTATGGACACGGTAAGAGTTTCGCCCAAATATCAGATCGTGATTCCCAGCAAGATCCGTGAGCGGCTTGCCATTCGGCCCGGGCAGCGGATGCGGATGATCCTCTACGACAATCGGGTGGAGATGGTGCCGATAAGACCTATGGAGACGGCTCGCGGCTTCCTGAAGGGGATAGACACGAGCGTGGAGCGGGAGCCAGACCGCCTATGAACATCGTGGACTCAAGCGGGTGGTTGGAGTACTTCGCGGACGGGCCGAACGCCGATTTCTTCGCGCCCGCCATAGAGGCGGTATCCGAACTGATCGTGCCGACGCTGAGTTTGTATGAGGTGTTCAAGCGGGTGCTGCAACAACGCGGGGAGGGAGAGGCGCTACAGGCGGCCGCGGTGATGATGGAAGGGCAGGTCGTGGAACTCACCGCGGAGGTCGCGTTGGAGGCGGCGCGGATATCGGCCGACACGGGCCTGCCGATGGCGAACAGCGTGATGCTGGCCACGGCGCGGGCCCACGGCGCGGAGTTGTGGACGGAGGACGCGCCCTTCGCGGGCATAGCGGGGGTGCGATACGTAGCGAAGGCATAGAGTGGGCATGGAGCACAAGCACATACCTGGACTCGGTCAGGTTAAATTGCGTCCCATAACGTTCGGGGCAGTTATCAAGGCTTATGAGTTAGCCGAGGATGCCCAAGCAGCTCAGGCAGCCGATGTCTTTGCCAACTCTGTGCTCTCTAGCATGCTCCACGAGCCCCATACGACCCCAGAGGACATAGATAGACTGCCTACCGAGTCTCTGTCGGTTTTGATCGAGTGGGCTGTTGAGTATCTGCAGATTCGCGATCATTTCAACGAGACTCCGGCAGATCTTCCGATACGCGAGAGGTTCTTTAGAGCCCTCTCCGCACATGAGAAGGAGATGACCGAGCAACTAAAGGATACAGTGGACCGACAGGTCCAAACTTTCAAAGCATCGTGGGAGTCGCTTGCCGCTTCGCTCCGCTCGATGGAGCCAATGGCCCCGCTGCGGGAGCAAATCGTTGCTGCTCTGTCCAAACCCGTCGTCCCTTTGGCCACAGTTGGCTACCTGTCCTTGTCCACTGCCGCCCTGATTGCATCTCAGGACATCATAGAAAAGCTGGTTGGTCTCGCAGAGTCTGCGCTCGTAACACAAGAAGCGCTGAGCAAACAGATCCAAGACCTAACTCGCGAGTTTGATGCTCGCACTCGCCGCACATTTGCGGACCTGGCTGCCGTTGCCATCGCGTTCCAGCAAACCATCCCGCTGATCATTTCTAGGAACCTGCTTTCTTGGCTTGAGAGTAATCGGGATGCAGCGGAGGCTTTCAACGCAGCCGGCTGGCCTATTGCGCCCTCAATGCCTATCGCACTGAGAGATCAAGTAGCTAGATTACACAGGAACGGCAAGACGCGCTATGTGAGCAGAACAATAATCGCATACTACCACCGAAGCAAGTACGAGAAGCTCACTGAGGCAGTGGAGTCCTGGGAGGACCACCCGCTGTTCGCTTCACGAATGCACATACTGCGGGACGCTCTGGCCGCGCATCGCCAGCGCAAGTACACGCTCTCGGTCCCTACGCTGTTGCCACAGATAGAGGGTGTGCTAAATGACTACGTGACAGCCAACCAGCTCGTCGCAAGGATTGGCAAGATTGAGGAAGTGTACAGAGCAGCGGTAGGTGACCCAGACGCCTATGACTTGGCTAGATGGGCGATTGCTACTACCGTTCTATACCAACTTCAAACCAGTACCTACGTCTTTACGGACTTCAAGCGGGAATTGAAGAAATCAGCTTGCCGAAGGCAGGTGACGCGGCACACCGTTTTGCATGGCATAGCGGTGAGATACGACAGGCCGGTTCATTCGCTCAAGGCTTTCCTGCTCCTTGATGCCCTTTCGGCGCTGCAGGAGTACAATTAGCACGGTACACGTGACGCATAACGCGGACGGACTGGCTACTAGCACCCTCCGGCACTCGGGCATGTGGAGCAGTCGCAGGCGCCATTCTGGAGCACGCGGCGACGCTCGCCTTGCATGAACCCTGCGCCTAACATCCTCTCACTTGGCGCCCTCAACGCCTCTGCCCGCACCTACACGCATCATAGGGGGAACCGATCGCGCCCCATCGGGCTGCGGCATCCCGAGTGTTGCCCAGAGATGCTCCTACCCCCTCCCCCGCTGAAGGTGCACCAGCAGCGCGGCGATGTCGGCGGGGTTGACCCCCGACAGGCGCGACGCCTGCCCCACCGTCGCAGGCCGCGCCCGCGCCAGTTTCTCCTTCGCCTCGTTGCGCAGGCCCATTAGCGCCGCGTAGTCCAGGTCGGCGGGGATGCGCATCTCCTCCAGGCGGCGGGCGCGCTCCACCTGCTCCCGCTGCCGCTCTATGTACCCCGCGTACTTCGCCTCAATCTCCACCTGCTCGCGCGTGTGCATGTCCAGCGGCGCGGGCGGCGGGCAGACTTCGGCCACCACGTCGTACCGCACCTCGGGCCTGCTCAAGAACAGGAGCGCGTTGACGCCATCCGTCAGCGGCTCCAGACCGTGGCGCGCCAGGATGGCGTTGGTCTCGGCGTCGGGGCGAAGGTAGGTGGCCCGCAGGCGCGCCAGTTCGTCGCGGATGGCCGCCTTCTGCGCCAGGCGGCGGTCGTACTCCTCCCGTGAGATGAGGCCGCACTCGTAGGCCACGTCGGCCAGGCGCAATTCGGCGTTGTCCTGCCGCAACAGCAGGCGATATTCGGCCCGTGAGGTCATCAGGCGATACGGCTCGTCAATCTCTTTGGTGATGAGGTCGTCTATCATCACGCCGATGTACGCCTCGTCGCGGCGCAGGATGATGGGCGGCTTGCCCTGCACCTTGCGCGCCGCGTTGATGCCTGCGATGATGCCCTGCCCCGCGGCCTCCTCGTACCCCGACGTGCCGTTGATCTGTCCCGCCAGGAACAGCCCCTCCACGAGTTTCGTCTCCAGCGACGGCAAAATCTGGTCGGGGGGCACGTGGTCGTACTCTATGGCGTAGCCCGCGCGCATGATTTCGGCGTTGCGCAGCGCGGGGATGGAGTGGAGCATGGCCCGCTGCACGTCCTCGGGCATGGACGTGAAGAACCCCTGCACGTACACCTCGGCCGTGAGGAACCCCTCGGGCTCCAGGAAGATCTGATGCGCCTCCTTATGCGCGAAGCGGACGATCTTCTCCTCAATAGACGGGCAGTAGCGCGGGCCTGCGCCCTCTATGAACCCCGCCGCGATGGGCGAGCGGTGCAGGTTCTCGCGCACGATGCGGTGCGTCTCGGCGTTGGTGTACACGAGATAGCACGGCAACTGCGTCCGCCACTCCGTCTGCCGCGGGATGGGATAGACGGGGTTCGGCGGCGGCAGGGGAATCTCCACCGGATTGGGGTCGCGGCGGCGGCTGAAGTAGAGCGGGGCTTCGGAGCCGATCTGCGGCGTGGTCTGGGCGAAGTCAATCGTGCGGGCGTCCACGCGGGGCGGGGTGTTGGTCTGCAATCGCTTCAGGCGGAAGCCCAGGTCGCGCAGGCTGGCCGACAGGCCCACGGCGGGGAATTCGCCCGCGCGCCCCGCGGGGTGGCTCCACTCGCCGCTGAGGATGCGCCCTGCCAGGAACGTGCCGGTGGTCAGCACCACCGCGCGCCCGTAGTACAATTGGCCGGTGGCCGTCGCCACGCCGCGCACGCGCCCCTTTTCCACCAGCAGGCGCTCGGCGACGGCCTGCTTGAGGTGCAGGTGGGGCGTGGCCTCCAGCGTCAGTTTCATCGCCAGTGAGTAGAGGCGCTTGTCGGTCTGGGCGCGCAGGGCCTGCACCGCCGGCCCTTTGGACGAGTTGAGCAGGCGAATCTGGATGAAGGTACGGTCGGTGTTGCGGCCCATCTCGCCGCCCAGCGCGTCAACCTCGCGCACCAGGTGGCCCTTGGCGGGGCCGCCCACGCTGGGATTGCACGGCATCTGCGCGATGAGGTCCAGGTTCATGGTGAGCAGGAGCGTGCGGCAGCCCATGCGCGCCGCCGCCAGCGCCGCCTCGCAGCCGGCATGTCCTGCCCCGACCACGATCACGTCGTACATCTCTTGCATGCAAACAAGTATAGACATCTTCGGCGGCGCGGCAAACAGGGGAAGGCGCTGCGAGCGGCCTGTTCGCGCCCGCACAGCGCCCACGCGCCCTGCGTTATGTTATCAGAAGGAACCGTTTGGCAAACTGCGCCAGGTGCGCTATAAACGCGGCGGGGGAAGCGCCTTGTTTCCTCTCAAAGGAGGCCAAAATGAAACGTGCCCCCAGCGGGGCAAGCGGAGACCACAGAGATTTACCCCGAAATCTCCGCGTTCTCGCCGGTCTCTGCGGTGAGAATCTCGTAAGCACGTAGGGCAGGTTCCCATACCTGCCCCGGCCCCTCTGCCCCCGGCGGCTGTGGGAACCGCGAATCCACGCGAATTGGGGTAAACGCAATCCACGAATAACACGAATGAGGTAACCGCTAACCGCGAATCCGCGCAAATCGGGTTCTGGGGACGGGACTGTTCGGATGCTGTCGCGCCCTTTTGACCAGCCGGGCGTGTTGGCTTATACTAATTGTGTCATTGTCTCTTTCCATATTTTCGGGCACGTTGAACCTGCGGTAAGGCAGGCGTGTACACCCATCAGAGGGCGGTGAACAGAAGCCCGTTGGCGCGCGTTGGGCGGAACCCCGCGCCCGCGGCCGCCGTCTCTGGGGTGAGCGGCGCGAATCGCCGCCGAGGAGCGCAGTGAGATCACGGTTTCGGCTCAAGGAAGGCTGGAGCACCTATTTCCTGCTCCTGATCATACACATGCTCGCCGTCTGGGCGCTGAGCGCGGCCGAATGGGCCGACGGCCTCGGACTCCTCATTTGGGTCGTGCTCGTGGCGGTAACCCTGGGCATGCTCCTGGCCAAGCAGCGCTGGCTACCCGGCGTCGTCTCACACATCTTCGCCACCGTCGTCGGCCTGGCATGGACGGTTTTCCTCGTGAGCCACATCCTGCCCGGCGCGATGCCCGTGAAAGAGCGCATGCTGGCCCTGGTGTACCGGTTCATGGCGTGGCTGGACGTGGCGCTGGGGCAAGGCGTGAGCGGCGACGGCGTGATCTTCGTGCTCCAACTGGGCGTTCTCCTGTGGCTGGCCGCGTACCTGGGCACGTGGTTCACCTTCCGCAGGCATCAGGTGTGGGCCGCCATCATCCCCGTGGGCCTGGTCATCCTCATCAACTCATTGTACGCGCCCAGCGGCGTGGGCATCTACTTCGTCTTGTACCTGTTCTGCGCGCTCCTGCTCATCGTGCGGGTGCACGTGCTGGCCGAGCAGACGCGCTGGCAGGCGAACCGCATCGCCTTCTCGCCCGACATCGCCTGGGATTTCCTGCGTGACGGCATGATCCTGTCCCTGGTGATCGTCCTGTCGGCGTTGTTCCTGCCCAACGCGTTGGCCAGCCCGAGGTGGAGCGACATCTGGGACACGTTCTCACGCCCCTGGCAGCGGGTGCAGGACGAATGGGCGCGCCTGTACTCCAGCCTGCGGTCGCAGCAGGCGCAGGAAGGCATATCCTTCGGTCGGGCGCTGGCCCTGGGCGGACCGGTGCGGCTGAGCGACACGCCGTTCATGGTGGTGGAATCCCCTCGGCCGCTGTACTGGCGCGCCGCCGTGTACGACGAGTACACGGGGCGCGGCTGGGTCAACTCGGACCGCTTCTCGGCCACCTGGCCCGCCCGCGAGTACTGGCCCGTGCCGACCTTTGACTCGGCCCAGGAGATCACGCAGACGGTGAAGCCGTTGCAGTCGGGCGAGTTCCGCGTGTATGCGGCGGGCCAGCCCATCTGGGCCGACATCCCCGTGGCGGCCGACGTAACGTATGTGGGCATGAGCCGCGGCGGGGGCATGATCACGGGCCTGGCGGAACCCTCTAGCATCCGCGCGCTCCGCGCCGTGTCCCCGAGCGCGGGCTACACGGTCATCTCGTCCGTGCCCACCGTCAGCGAGCGGCGGCTCCGCGACGCCGGTACGAATTACCCCACCTACGTGCTGGAGCGGTACCTGGACCTGCCCGCGACGCTGCCCTCGCGAGTGGCGGACCTGGCCCGCGAGATCACGGCGAGCGCCAACACGCCCTACGAGGCGTGCGTGGCCATAGAACGCTACCTGCGGCGCGAGTACCGATACGACCAGTCGGTGGAAGCCCCGCCACCGGGCGCCGACGCGGTGGATCATTTCCTGTTCGTGAGCAAGGCAGGCTATTGCGACTACTACGCCTCGGCCATGGTCGTGATGCTTCGCACCATCGGCATCCCCGCCCGCATTGCGGCGGGCTACACCAGCGGCGGATGGGATCCCAACCGTCGGGGCTATGTGGTCCTGTACTCGGACGCGCATTCCTGGCCCGAAGTGTTCTTCCCCAACTACGGGTGGATTCCCTTTGAACCCACGGCCTCGGAACCCCTCATCGTCCGCCCGTCGGATGAACCGCAGGGCCTCGCCGGCATCGGCATCGTGCCTCCGACCCTGCGCGAGGACGAGGAAGAGGCGAAGTTCGGCGCGGACGAGTTGGCAGGCACAGACGAAACAGGCGCGACAACGCCCTCCGCGTCCGAGACGGCCCTACGTGGGTGGCGCGCCGTGGCCCTGGGCGCTGGCGTGCTGGCGCTCCTCGCGGGCCTGGGCGCGGCGCTCTGGGGGGCCCTCGCCGTCCGAAGGATGAAGCCGGCCGAGAGGCTGTTCGCGCTCCTCGTATGGCTGGCGCGGCTGGCGGGCGTGCGGAAAGGCGACAGCGAAACGCCGCGCGAGTTCGCCGTGCGCCTGGCGCGCACCATCGGCGGGTGCGAACCCGAAGCCCTGTTCTTCGCCGACCTGTACTATCAGGAACGCTTCAGCGCCCGCAAGGCCGCGCCGGTGGACAGGGACGCCATTCGTCGCTCCTGGGCTTCCCTCCGACGGCACATCCTGGCGTATCGGTGGCGGCGGCTGCGCCTGGCCCTGACGCCCAAACCGCGCGTTGTCCGCGTGCCCATCACGCGATGGTGAGACAGATTGTCCAATTTTCACTCATAGATAGATTCGCGGATGGACTGGGCCAGCAGGCCGAATTGCGGCGAGGCCATCACCGCCAGGTCGCGCGGGCGCGGCAGGGGAATGCGCGTCTCGGAGGAAATCTGCCCTGGCCGCGGGGTCATCACCAGCACGCGGTCTCCCAGGAACACCGCCTCGTGAATGTTGTGGGTTACCATGATGACGGTCTTCTGCCGCGCCTGCCAGATACGCTGCAATTCCAGGTTCATCCGCTCGCGGGTCAGGGCGTCCAGCGCGCCGAAAGGCTCATCCAGTAGCAAGATCTTCGGGTCGTACACCAGGGCGCGGGCAATGGCGACCCGCTGCTGCATCCCGCCCGAAAGTTCCCGCGGTCGCGCGTGCTCAAACCCCCTCAGGCCCACCAAATCCAGCACGCTACGCGCCGCCTCCTCGGCCTCCCGAAGGGGCACGCCCTGGATCTCCAGCGGCAGGGTAACGTTGCGCAACACGCTGCGCCAGGGCATCAGGTTCCCGTTCTGGAACACTAGCCCGATCTCACGCACGGGCCCCTTGATCTGGATGCCGTTGGCGCGCACGAGGCCCGATGTCGGCTCCAGCAGCCCCGCGAACAGGTGCAGGAGCGTGGTCTTGCCGCACCCCGAAGGCCCCACGATGCACACGAACTCGCCCTGGGCGGCCTGCATCGTTACCCCCGCCACGGCCGCCACCTCGCCCTGGGACGTGCAGTAGGTCTTGGTCAGGTCAATCGCCTCCAGCGCAGGGGGCGCGGTGGTATTCTCGGAATCTGGCGGACTGCCAGCCATCGCTATTTCCTCGCGCCCTCCACAAACCGATTCGTGAACAGCGTGTTGATCGCAGGGGCCTCCTGAATCAACCCCACGGACTTCATGAAGTCCACCGAGGCCTGCCACGCCGCCTGACTGCTCTCGCCGAGGCGATCGCTTCTCCAAACTTCCAGGCTCTTGTACAAGACGGCCTTCTGGAGCGGGACATCGGTGCTCTTCATCTCGGGGATGAACTCCAGCGAAATCTCAAACGCCTCGTCGGGGTGATCCAGCGTGTACCGCAGGCCCCGCAGCGCCGCCCTCACCATACCCTGCACCAGCGCCGGCTCCTTCTGGATCGTCTGCTCGTTGGTGATGAAGCCGTTGGACACCAGGTCTATGTAGTCGCTCACGGGCATATCCACGACGGCATACCCCGCCTGCGCCAGTTGAACCGGCTCGTTCATCACGTAGCAGACGGCGGCGTCCACCTGCTTTTCTACCAGCGCGGGGACTTGCGCGTAGCCGATGGTCTGAAGCGTAACCGAATCGGGACTGATGCCGGTGGCGTACAGCAGCGCCCGCCACCCGATGTAACTGGCCCCGTAGGTCGCGGGAATGCCCACGGTCTTGCCGACCAAATCCTGCGGCGTGCGGATGCCCCTGTCCGCCAGGGCGGTAACCGAGACCGGATAGCGGCGGTACCAGTTCATCACGTACACGACGGGCAGCCCCTGCGAGCGGGCCAGGATGACCTGATCCCCGCTGGCGACGGCGAACTTCAACTCGCCCGTGCCCACCAGTTTCAGCAGGTCGGTCTCCCAGCCGTAGTCAAACTTCACCTGGATGCCTTCCTCGGCGAAGTAGCCTTTCTTCACCGCCACGTACAAGGGCGCGAACTGCACGTTGGGGATATAGCCCATCGCCAGCGTAACTTCCTGGGTGGGGCGGGGAGTGGGCTTGCACCCGACCGCAGCGACCGACGCGACGAGCGCCAGCAGAATCAAAGCCAACCGCAATGTCTTCATGGCGTCCTCCTGGACTGTAATATGTTACCGATGCCGCAGCAGAGCGGCCTCAACGAGCGAGATCGCGCCGTAGAGCGACAGCGCGATCGCCACAAGGGTGAACAGCGCGACGAAGAGCAGGGGCGTGTCAAACAGCCCCCGCGCCAGGTTGATCAGAAACCCCAGTCCCCTGTCGGCGCCGACGAATTCGCCCACGACCGCGCCGATGACCGACAGCGTCGCGCCGATTTTCAGCCCCCCGAACAGCACGGGCAGCGCGGCGGGCACTTCCAGCATCCGAAACGTCTGCCATCGCGACGCGCCCAGCGACCGCATCAGTTCGCGCAGGTTGCGATCCACCGAGCGGATGCCGACGGCAGTATTGATGAGCACGGGCAAGAACAGCGTCAGCGCGCAGACCAGAATCTTGGAGACGCTCCCGAAGCCGAACCAGATGACCAGCAACGGCGCCAGGGCAACGATGGGAACTGCCTGGGCCGCGACGATGTAGGGCGACAGCAGGCGGTCCAGCGTGGGCGACTTGGCGATGATGTATCCCAGCAGGGTGGCAACGCTCACGCCCAGCAGGAGGCCCGCGAAGATTTCAAACAGCGTGAGCGATGTGTGGTACCACAGCGAGCCATCGGCGACCGCGACGAGGAAGCGCGACCAGACGCGCCCAGGCCCAGGGAGGATAAACGGCGGATACTTCAGCAGCGCGACCAGGCCGCCCCACACTGCGAGGAAGCCCAGCACACCTAGGATCGCACCCGCCGCGCGGCCTGCCGCCTGCCGCAGCCGCTTCGCCAGGTCCGGCTTGGTTTGAGGTTGGCAGATTCCGGCCATACAAAAACCCCACAGGCTTGGGGCCAGCGGGGCAGGAATTCAACCGACAGGGCGCATGGAAATTCCAGGCATGCGCACTGCCCATTGCGGAACCTTCTCCCTTCCGGACTGTACCGTCGGCCCCGGCTTTGCACCGGATCTGCTTGCGCTCGCGGGCTTGGCCTCCTCAGCGAGGCCTTACCGCCGATCGGGAATTGGCCTGACTCGCAGGCCGCACCCTGCCCCGAAGGCTCCTGGATATTCAACTTGCGCTGATTATACGCGGGGCGGATGGCGTTGTCAAAACCGCGCGACGTCCGATTCGGCTCCGTCTTGCGTTGGCGACCAAGGTGTGGCAACCAAGATGCGACGCACTTTCAGAAGTGCGTCGCATCTGTGTCCATGGCGCGACCAACAAGATTTGGAACCGAGACGGGCATCCGATTGCTCCTTCAGCGTCGGGCGGGGTTCGCGCCGGCGCACCTCACCCCCAGCCTTCGGCCTCCGCCCGTGGAGAGAGGGAATGAGGGGGGTGAGGTCGGTATGCCCGCGCGGGGCTAAACCCCCGTCTTCGGCGTCGGGTATGCTACCCATTCGTGTAGATTCGTGTTATTCGCGGATTCCGGTTACCCATTCGCGTGGATTCGCGCGATTCGCGGTTAGCAGGCTCCGGCGGCTATGGAAAGCCGCCCTACGTGTCCGGCGACCAAGATGCGACGCAGTATGTTCCCCCATTCGTGTAGATTCGTGTTATTCGCGGATTCCGGTTATCTCATTCGTGCGGATTCGTGTGATTCGTGGATTCCGGTTCGCGTATGGGGGCGCATCCTACGCCTTGAACATCCAAATCCCGTCGTGCAGCGGGTACAGCGCGCCGCAAGCCGCGCAGCGCAGCCCCATCGCGTCCTCTGTCAGCGCGCCGCCGCACGCCGGGCAGCGGTACACCAGGCGCTCCGTCGGGGGCGTGGGCAGGCCCGCCGCGCGCGCCCGCATGAACACGCTGGGGGTCAACTGGAAGTACCGCCCGGTCCACTGGAGCGCGGCGTCGGCGCGCGCCAGGATGCCCGCGGGCACCAGGCGCTTGAGCAGCCCCGCGCGGAAGTGGGACACGGTCAGCCGCCGCTCCACCGTGAAGCCTTTGTCCACGAGCAGGTCGTACATCCAGCGGGGATGGAAATCCCAATGCAGCGGGTGGTACTCCACCGGCTCCGGGTCAAAGGGGTTCCACTTCTGGCGGCGCAGCAGGAAGCGGGCGATGGCCTTGAGGTTCCGCTTGTTCGCGAACTCCAGGACGTAGATGCCGCCAGGGGCCAGGACGCGGGCGATCTCGCCCATGAGCGCGGGCAAGTCCGCCGCATGGTGGAGCACGCGCACACTCAACACGGCGTCAAAGGTCGCGTCGGCGAAGGGCATGTGGTACCAGTTGGCCGCCACATACTGGATGCGGTCGTCCCCCCATGTGCGGCGGGCGTCGCGCAGTTGGTCGTCCGAGTAGTCCAGCAGGACCACCTCGGAGAAATGGCGGTAGAGCGCGACCAGCCTGCCGAACCCCGAGCCCACGTCCAGGATGCGCAGGCCCTGCGGCGGGATGAGGCGCCGGAGCGCGAACCGCTCGGCCCGGTCCTCGTACTCGCGGCCCTCGCCCCAGAAGTCGCGCTTGTAGGTGCTCTCGCCGTAGTCTATGATTCTCGGCTCGCTTCTGTCAGCCACACCGTCCCCCGATGTTTCACGTGAAACATGGAAGGCCCGCGCAACCCGCTACGCCGCCATGCACACGGCCAGTCGGGCGGCGATCTCGGCATTGCGCTCAAGCAGCGCTAAGTTCGCCCGCAGCGACCGCCCCTCGGTGATGCGGCTCAGCCGCGCCAGCAGGTACGGCGTGAGGGCCTTCCCGCGTATGCCGTCCCGCTCCGCGTCGGCCAGCGCCTGCGCAATGGCCTCCTCCACCAGCGGGCCGGGGAGCGCGGCGTCTTCGGGGACGGGCACCCCCACCAGCACCGCCGTGTGCAGGCCAGCGCCCCAATGAGCGCGGATGAAGTCGCGCAGCGCCTCCGGCGTGTCCACGCGGATGTCCACCTCAAGTCCGCTGTCCCGGCAGTAGAACGCCGGAAACCGATTGGTCTGGTATCCCACCACGGGCACGCCGTGCGTCTCCAGCCACTCCAGCGTCAGGGGCAGGTCCAGGATGCTCTTCGCGCCCGAGCACACCACGGCCATCGGCATGCGCGCTAGCATGGGCAGGTCAGCCGAAACGTCAAAGGGTTGCCCGCGGTGAACGCCCCCGATGCCGCCCGTGGCGAAAACGCCGATGCCGGCCTGGTGCGCCAGGTGCATGGTCGCCGCAACCGTGGTGCCGCCGTCCTCGCCCTGCACTGCGCACGCCGCCAAATCGCGCAGGCTCACTTTGCGCGGGCGCGGGCTTTGGGCCAGGCGCGCCAACTCCTCGTCGGCCAGACCCACGCACAGGCGGCCGTCCACCACCGCCACGGTAGCAGGCGTCGCCCCGCGCTCGCGCACCACGCGCTCCAAGCGGCGGGCGGTATCCAGGTTCTGAGGGCGCGGCAGGCCGTGGGTGATGACGGCGGACTCCAGCGCCACGACGGGCTGGCCCGCGCGGAGCGCCGCCTGCACTTCCGAATATATTTGAATATTCATACAACTAACTTCTCATACAAGACATCTACGCTCAGGTCGGGGCAGACCGTCTCCTCGCAGCCGATGGTAGCGGCAGCGGCGGCTAGCCCCAACCGCACCGCGTCGTCCACGTCCATCTCGTTCAGCAAGCCGAAGATCACCGCCGCCGTCAGCGCATCGCCCGCCCCCGTCAGGTCCACGATCTCGCACGGCACGGCGGGCAGCGTCCCGCTGGCCTCGCTCGTGGCGTAGCACAGCCCCTTCTCGGCCAACGTAACGATGGCCAGGCGCACGCCCATGCCCACCAGGGCCTTGGCCGCGCGCAACGCTCTGGCCTTGTTGGTAACCGGCACGCCCGTCAGTGCCTCGGCTTCCGCCGCGTTCGGCGTTACCATGTACAACTCGCCCAGGTACGGCTTCAGGCGGGCCGCAAGCCCCACCGTCGTCGGGTCGGCGCACACCCGAATCTTGTGCTTGCGGGCCAGCGCAAACAGCGACCGAAGCGCCCGCGGCGACAGGTTGGCGTCCACCGCGATCAGGGCCGACTCGGTGATGACGCGGCGGTTGTAGTACAGGTACTGCGGCGTGATGAGCGACAGGATGTCCATGTCGTGGATGGAGTACACGGGCTCGCCCCGCTCGTCGTAGATGGTCATGTACGCGGCCGTATGATACTCGTCCGTAACGATGACGCGGTCCACGTTGATGCCGCTTTCCTGGGCCTGGTGCAGGATGCGCCGGCCCGACCCGTCCTTCCCCACCGCCGTGAGCAGGGTTGTGGGCACGCCCAGCCGCGCCAGGTTCTCGGCGACGTTCCGCGCCGACCCCCCGACGCTGATGCGGATGTCGCCCTCGCACGACGTGCCCGCCGTCAAGCCCTTGTCGGGCCTGCCTTTGGTGTCCATCGCCGCCGCGCCCACCACGACCACCGGCGGATATTCATCCATGTCGCTCCCTCCCTTGTGATGCTCATCAGCCGCCACGCAAGGATAGCCGACTTCACCGCGCAAGTCAAACGAGGCAGGACGCAGCAACCACACCCACGCGAACCCTGCCCGACGCTGAAGCGCCGGGCTGAAGGGGCGACCCGGGCTGACGTCATCCACGAATAACACGAATCCACACGAAGGGTATTATGCCAGACGGGGAAGCATCGGGCTGGCGTTGGTCTGTGCCCTGCGCGGGCCTGCCGACCTCACCCCCTCGTTCCCCCTCTCCGCCGCGCGGAGAGGGGGAAGCCGAAGGCTGGGGGTGAGGTGCGAAAGGGCACGGCGCGTGGGAGCGACCCACGGGTTCCCCTACCATTTTGCCCGCGGCGGGTGAGGTGCGCCGTGCCGTGCCGCCCGCGCCGTTACCGTGCGGCGTTGCGGAATGCGCGGGGGCGTAATTCAATCGGGCCCATGCAGGTCCCGCTAACGGGTGGTAGAACCGAGACACGTAGCCGAAGGCGAGGGGCAGTATGGGAACCTGCCCTACGCTCTATCCGTTTCACGCTGCCGCTCATCGGTCTGACTGCTTTCCAGCGAAATGAACACTACCCCGCGGGCGGTCTTTTGGCGCGAAAGGGTCAGGTTGTGGTATAATAAAGAAAAGCAGTTCTTCCCGCGCTGCGAAGAGCGGGAAGGCTCGTCTCTGAGGGGAGAGGAGTCTATGTCAGGACACTCCAAATGGTCAACCATCAAGCGACAGAAGGGCGTTGCCGACGCTCGGCGGGGGGCTCTTTTCACCAAGTTGGGTCGCGAAATCTCCGTGGCGGCGCGCGAAGGGGGCGGCGACCCTGCGGCGAACTTCAAGTTGCGCCTCATCATAGATAAGGCCAAGGCCGCCAACATGCCCAAGGAGAACATAGAGCGGGCCATCAAGCGCGGCACGGGCGAACTCAAGGGCGAAGCCGAGTACGAGATCACCTACGAGGGCTACGGCCCCAACGGCGTGGCGGTCCTGGTCAAGGTTCTCACCGACAACCGCAACCGCGCCGCAGCCGAAGTCCGCCGCGTCTTCACGCGGCATGGCGGCAGCCTCGGCGAGACCGGGTGCGTCGCCTGGATGTTTGAGCCGAAGGGCTACCTGGCCGTCAAAGTCAACGATGGCCAGGATCCCGACGAGATCGCCATGATCGCGATTGACGCCGGCGCTGATGATGTCGTCCCCTCCGAGGACATCGTGGAAGTCTATACCAAGGTGGAAGACTTCCAGTGGGTGCGCGAGGCGCTGGAAAGGCGGGGATTGGAACTGGATGAGCAGGAACCCATCTGGATGACCCCCAAGACCCTGATGCGCCTGGGCGAGAAAGAGACCCTTCAAGCCATGAGCCTCATTGACGCGCTGGAGGAACTGGAAGACGTTTCCAAGGTCTTCACCAACCTGGACATCCCCGATGAGGTCATGGAGAAGTATCAGGCTGCGTAGATGTTGGCGCTGGGGATAGACCCTGGGACGGCGACCACCGGCTTCGGCCTGGTGAGCGAGGATCACGGCGCATACTGCCTGGTGGATTGCGGCGTCATCCTCACGCCCGCACATGAGCCGATGCCCCAGCGGCTGCTCCTGCTGCACGACCGCCTGCTGGCGCTCCTTGCCGCGCACCGCCCCGACGCCATCGCCGTGGAGGAACTGTTCTTCAACAAGAATGCGCGGACGGCCATCGCCGTGGGCCAGGCGCGCGGGGTTGTCCTGCTGGCCGCCGCCCAGGCCGGCGTCCCGCTGTACGAGTACACACCGCTACAGGTCAAGCAGGCCGTGGTGGGCTACGGGCGCGCCGAGAAGCGCCAGGTGCAGGAGATGGTGCGCATCCTGCTGGGGCTTGAGGCTATCCCGCAGCCCGATGACGCCGCCGACGCCGTAGCGGTCGCCTTGTGTCATCTGCAATCGTTCGCCCTCTACCGCAAACTGGCGGAAGCCACCCAACAGGGAGGGTAAGCCGTGATCGCGACCTTGCGCGGCAGGATCGTCGGCCATGCCAAGCAGTCTATCGTGGTGGATGTGAACGGCGTGGGGTTCCAGGTGATGCTGAGCGCGTCGGACTTGGAGCGCCTCGGCGAGGTGGGCCGCGAGGTAACGCTGTTCACCCACCTGCAAGTCCGCGAGGACGGGCTGACGCTGTACGGTTTCTCCACCGAAGAGGCGCGCGAACTGTTTGAACTCCTGCTCACGGTGAGCGGCATCGGCCCCAAGGTCGCGATGGCCCTCCTGTCCGCGTTTTCCCCCGACGATTTGCAGAAGGCCCTTGTCCAGGAAGACATCGGCGCCTTGGCCCGCGTGCCCGGAATTGGCCCCAAGACCGCCCGCAACCTGGTGTTTCATCTCCGCGACAAGATTCAGACGGCGCCTGTCGGCCCGTCGTTGGCGGCGCTTGCCGAGGCCGACGCCGAGGTGATCAGCGCCCTCACGTCCTTGGGCTATAGCGTCGTAGAGGCGCAGCGGGCGGTGCAGTCGCTCCCCCGCGAGGAGTTGCCGCTGGAAGAGCGGATACGGCTCGCCCTGGCGTACTTCGGGCGTTGAGTTCACGCGGCGCGTTGGCGCGCCAGCAGGCACAGCATCTCGTACATGAGGTTGGCTGCCAGGAGCGCGGTGATTCCCCCGCAGTCAAACGCCGGGCATACCTCCACGATGTCAAACCCCGCGATGGGCAGGTCGCGCAGGCCGCGCACCAACTGGAGCATCTCCCGCGCCGAAAATCCGCCTACCTCGGGCGTGCCCGTCCCTGGGGCGCAGGACGGGTCGGCAGCGTCTATGTCCAGCGTAACGTACACGGGGCCGCGCACCGTCTCCCGCACGCGGGATACAACGGCGGCCACGCCCATCTCCGCCGCCTCGTCCATGGGGATCAGGCGCAGGCCCAGCGCCCGCGCATCGTCCAGGTCGTGCGCCGCGTCCACAGACCCGCGCAGCCCCACCTGCACCGAGGCGGCGGGATCAATCAGCCCTTCCTCCACGGCGCGCCGCACCCATGTCCCGTGGCCGTAGGGCCGACCGTGCTCGGTGTCCCAGGTGTCGGGGTGGGAGTCAAACTGGATGAGCGAGAGCGGCCCATGTCGCGCGGCGACGGCTCGCAGCAGCGGCAGCGTAACCGAATGGTCGCCGCCCATGGCCATGGGGAACGCGCCAGCCTCCAGAACGCCGGTCATCCAGTCCTGGATGGCGCGCATGGTGTCGTCCACATACGCGGGAACCACCGGCACGTCGCCCAAATCTCCCACCCGCAGCGTCTCAAAAGGCGCGACCCGCCACCAGGGATGATATTCGCGCAGGATGCCCGAGACCGCGCGGATTGCCGCCGGCGCGTGGCGCGCCCCGCTGCGGAACGTCGTGGCGCTGTCGTAGGGCACGCCGAAAACGGCCACGTCCAGGCCGTCGGGGGCGGGGGCCGCGCCGACGTGGGCGAAGGTGGGCAGCCCCGCGTAGCGAGGCGCGCGACCGAAACGCGATGACCAGTCCATGCGCTACCTCCTCGTGAGACGGTCGGCGACGACGGCGAACAGAAACCGCGGGAGCGCCAACATCCGCCGCCAGCGCCACGGCTGATGGATGAGCCTGTGGAGCCACTCCAGTCCCATGCGCTGCATCCAGGCCGGCGCGCGCTTGGCCCGGCCCGCGATGAAGTCAAACGCCCCGCCGACCCCCATGACCACCGGCACCCGCAACCGCTCCAGGTTCCGCGCGATCCACAGGTCTTGCTTCGGCGCGCCGTAGGCCACGAACAGCACGTCGGGGGCCGCGGCGGTGATTCGCGCGACGATAGCGTCTTTTTCTTCCGGCGCGGGCGACCCGGCGTAAGTCCCCGCGATGACCAGGCCGGGATGGGCGTCCACGAGGCGGCGCGCCGCCTCCTCGGCGACTCCCGGGGCGGCGCCCAGCAGGTAGAGCCGATAGCCCCGTTCTGCGGCCAGCGCGGCCACCCGCACCACGGTATCCACGCCGGTAACGCGCTCCTTGAGCGGCGTCCCCTGAATCCGCGCGCCCAGGAGCAGCCCCACGCCATCGGGCAGCGACAGGTCGGCGCGGGTCAGCACATCGCGAAACTCGGGCAACCGCTGGGCGGCCATGACGAACTCGGGGTTCACCGTTACCACCTGGCGGGGTTTCCGCTCGCGGATGAACGCCTCCAGGATGCGCAGGGCTTCGCCGCTATCCACGTTGTGGACGGGCACGCCCAGGAAGTGTACCTTCGGCACGCGCTCGGGCAGGGTCATGCGGCGGCATCCTCCAGAGCCTTGAGAATCTCCTCGGCGCAGCGCCGCCAGGTGAAGAGCCGCGCCCGCTCCATGCCCCTGCGCGACAGGTCAGCGCGCAGGTCGGCGTCGGCGAGGACGCGGTTCATGGCGGCGGCCAGTGCGTCCGTATCCGTGGGCGGCACGAGAATGGCCGCGTCGCCGGCCACCTCCGGCAGGGAACTGGTGTCGCTGCACACCACCGGCGCGCCGCAGGCCATGGCCTCCAGCGCCGGCAACCCGAACCCCTCGTACAGCGATGGGAAGGCGAAGAGCGCCGCGCCGCTGAGCAGCGTCGGCAGGTCCTCGTCGGGCACGTAGCCGGGGAAGAGGACCCTGTCGCCGATGCCGAGTTCCCCGGCGCGGCGCAGAATCTCGCCGTACATCCAGCCCTTGCTCCCGGCCAGCACGAGGCGATAGGGCGGCGGCACGCGGGCAAAGGCCTCTCTCAGGCGGCGTAGGTTCTTGCGGGGCTGAAGCGTGCCGACGTACAGCACATACGGCGGCTCAATCCCGTAGCGGCGCAGCGTGGCGTCCAGTGCGGCCTTGTCGCGCACCGGCCTCACGTCGGGCCGCAGGCCGGGATACGCCACCCGAATCTTGTCGGCGGGCACGCGGTAGAATCGCACCAGGTCGTCGCGGGTGGCGCGGGAATCGGCGATGACCAGGCGGCTGGCGCGGGCATTGTGGCGCGTGCCCCACTCCAAGTACATGCGCGCGGCCCAGGGGTGCGCCTGTGGGAAGTAGTGATAGCCCAAATCGTGCACGGTGGCCACCGCCCGCCCTGGCACCAGCGGCAGCACATGGGCCGGGACGAACAGCACATCGGGCGGCCTCATCGCGATCTCGGCGGCCAGGCGAACATGCGTCCACAGGCGCGGGAACGGGATGACCCGAACGCGTACATTGGGGCGCGCGGGGAAAAGGCCGGGTTCGGGTGGCCGGTTGAAGTACAGCGTGAAGGTGTGGTCGGCCCCCAAATCCACCAGCGCGCGGATGACGTGCAGCGAGTAATGTTCGGTGCCGGTGCGGATGGGGCGCGCGGCACGGCTGGCGTCAATGCCGATGTTCATGGCGGGCGGCTCACCGACGGTAATCGCGCTCCACCTCGGCGATTTTCTCCACGCGGCGATGATGCCGAGGCGCGTCGCTGAACTCGGTTTGCAGCCAGATGTCCACGATGTCCACGGCCAGCCCCGGCCCTACGACGCGCCCGCCCAGGCAGAGGACGTTGGCGTTGTTGTGCTCGCGGCTCATGCGGGCCGAGTAGGTGTCCAGGCACACGGCGGCGCGGATGCCGCGGACTTTGTTGGCGGTCATGGCCATCCCCTGGCCCGTGCCGCAGATGAGAATCCCGCGGTCAAACTGGCCGCCCGCCACCGCCTCGGCGACGGGCCGCGCGAAATCCGGATAGTCGGTGGACTCGCGGGAATGCGCCCCGAAATCCTGCACCTCGTATCCCTGGCTTTCCAGGTACTGGCGGATGACCTCCTTCAGGTCCACACCGCCGTGGTCGGCTCCAATGGCGATTTTCATCGTTTCCTCCCCCTGTGAACTGCAACGCCATTATACCACAGGTGAGCCCCACGCTCGCTATCCGCGAATAACGCGAATCCACACGAATAGAGGATAGATGAAGACACGTAGGGCGGCTTTCCGTAGCCGCCGTAGGCTCACACAAAGACACGAAGACACAGAGGATTTTCTGCGAGTCTCTTTCCCCCTTTGTGTCTCTGTGCCTTTGTGTGAAACATTATTTTCGCACAAAGTCCGTAGGGCGGCTTTCCATAGCCGCCGGACGCGGGGACTAGACACCGAGGAGCACGTAGGGCGGCTTTCCATAGCCGCCGTAGGCCGGGGCAGGTATGGGAACCTGCCCTATTTTCCATTCGCGCGCATTCGCGTGATTCGCGGTTACAGTAAGCACGTAGGGCGGCTTTCCATAGCCGCCGTAGGCCGGGGCAGGTATGGAAACCTGCCCTATTTTCCATTCGCGCGCATTCGCGTGATTCGCGGTTACAGTAAGCACGTAGGGCGGCTTTCCGTAGCCGCCAGACGCGGGGCCTAGACGCCGAGGAGCGGAGCCAGGTCCTCCCAGCGGATGGGGCCGGGGCGGACAATGCGCGGCGGCTGCACGGTGAGGTCAAGCACGGTGGAGGCGACTCCGCCCGGGCAGGGGCCTCCGTCCAGGATAAGGTCTACGGCGTCTCCGATGGATGCCTCCACCTCGTCGGCGGTTACGGCGCTGGGCTGGCCCGACAGGTTCGCGCTGGTGGTGGCCAGAGGCGAGCCTGCGCGCTCAATCAGCGCCAGGGCCAGCGGATGGTCGGGCACGCGCACGGCGACCGTCGGGCCGCCTGCCGTTACCACGTCGGGGACGAGCGCGGATTTCTCCAGGACCAGGCTCAATGCCCCGGGCCAGAAGGCCCCGGCCAGTTGCCAGGCCGCCGGCGGCACGTGCCTGGCGATGCGGTTCAGGTCGCGCACACCGGATAGGAGCACGGGGATGGCCTTGGCGCGGTCGCGAATCTTGGCCGCGAACAGCCGCTCCACCGCCTGCTCCATGAACACCAGCGCCCCGACGCCGTACACCGTGTCGGTGGGAAATGCCACCAGGCCGCCGTCGCGCAGGATGCGGGCCGCTTGCTCCAGGGCCTCGTCCAGGTTCTCGGGCGTTGCCAGAATTCGCACGTCTATCTTCCGATCCGTGGGGCGGTCCCCCCAACCTCAAGGATGGCAGCGTTTGCGAAATACTCAAAATCAAACTCGGTGATGTCGCCCGCCCGCTTGCCGGGAATCGGCATCAGGCGCGCGGTGAGTGGCTTGCTCAGTCGGGTGGACAGCGCCGCCAGATCCAACAGGATGGCCTCCAGTTCCTCGCGGCTGACGTCGCCGGGCAGGGGCACGGTATCCAGACCCGCCCCGCAGACGGCCGAGAAGAGGTACAGGTGATCCAGCGAGTAGGTGCGCTCCCGGCTTCGCTGGGCCAGCACCGCATCTTCCAGCACGGGCAGGAACAGGCCGCAGAAGCCCGTCTTGGGGAACTCGGCGGACTGTACGGCGCGGGTCGCCAGCGCGGCGGCGAACAGCGTCCCGCGCGCGCCAAACTTGTCGCCCGTGAGCGCCTCCAGCGCCTTCGCGATGCTGCGCTCTGGGACGGGATAGGGCGCGAGCGAGAAATCTATGCCGGCGAATCCCATCTCCAGTTCCTGCGCCAGCGCGCGGGCGGTCTCTGCGATGCGGTCGGCGTGGGTTTGCACCAGGGATCGCAGGGTCGCCTCGGCTTGCGCGGGCGAACCCGCCTGGGAGAACGCCTGCACCGCCAGGTCGGCGGCCTCCGTGGCGACGGCAAAGCGGGCCGCCCCGCCGCCATGGTACGCCACGGGGAAGAACGGCGACCAGGGCGCGCAGTTGGCCAGGGCCGCCAGCCGCAGGTTGCCGAACCCATGCGCCACGCTCCTGCTGACCTGTGAGATCAGCGACGCCGCGTGGCGTATACCTTCGGTGTCCATGCCCAGCGTGGGCGACGCGATGGTTACGCCGAAGAACACGCCTTGCGTGGCCGCGATGGCCTGCGGAATCTCCTCGGCGAGGTGCCAGCCGAAGGCGCGCTGGACGCCCGGCGCCGGCCCCAGGGACACGTAGTCCACGCCCGCCTCCCGCGCTGCGGCTTCCACCTCCACGGCGACATCGGCAAGGGAGAAGGCTTCCACGCCCGCGGCGAACTCGGGGAACGGCTGCGTCGCCAGGCGGATGGACTGCACGCGGTAGCCCGCGTCGGCGAAGGCGCGCCGCGCTGCCGACGCGAACCGCGCGATGGTTTCCCACTGCGACCCTTGGAGCGGATACGTCAGGTCCACAAAGCACGTAAGCGACCGAATCTCCACGGCCCTATCCTCCCCCGTGCCGCCGCTGCCTCATGGCTTCCATGAGGATCACGGCGGCAGCGACTGCCGCGTTCAGCGATTCGGTTTTCCCCATCATGGGGATGGCAATCGGCGTCAACTTTGTCGGAAAGTGGCGTTCGTAAGGTGCTCCGTGAGCCTCGCCGCCGACCACCAACACCGCCGGGCGTGTCCAATCCACCGCGTCGTAGGGCAGGTCGGCGTGGGCATCGGCCAGGTACACCCGAGTGCTGCCCAGAACCCGATGTATCTCGCCCCAATTGGGATCCAGGAAAACGGGCAGGCGAAAGTGGGCCCCCATACCCGCGCGGACGACTTTCGGCGAGAACGGGTCCACCGTGCCCGGCGTCAGGACAACCCAGTCGGCGCCGGCGGCTTCCGCCGTGCGCAACGCCGTGCCCAGGTTGCCCGGGTCGCGCCATTCGTCCAGCAGGAGGCCGATGCGTTTCGGCGTCTTGGGCATGGGCCAGGCGGGCATCTCCGCGACGATGAGAACGCCCTGCGGAGTTACGGTGTCGGTCATCGCCTTCATGACCGGTGGCGACACGGCGAAACAGGCGTCCGTGGCCTGTTGGAGTCGCGGAATCAGCGGGCGCCCCAGCGGAGATGCGGCGAACTCTTTGGTGTAGAACGCCTCGCGGACGATGGCATGGGCCGCCAAGGCGTCGGCCACCAGCCGCGCCCCCTCCGCGATGAAGCAGCCCTCCCGCCTGCGGACGTTCTGCCGGTGCAGGGAGCGCACGTACTTGACCTGCGGATTGGCCGTGCTGCTAATCGTGATCATCTCTACTCTACCATACAACAAAACGAGGGAAGGTGGGGCAATCCTCACATTCCCTCAGCGTGCTGCGGTGGATTCTGCGCGAACGTGAACGTTCTACGCCAAAGCGTTGCGGGCCACGTCAACCAGGTCGGCGAACGCCTTCGGGTCGGTTACGGCCATGTCTGCCAGGACCTTGCGATCCAGTTCCACGCCGGCGGTCTGGAGGCCCTGGATGAAGCGGCTGTAGGACAGGCCCTGCTCGCGCGCGGCCGCGTTGATGCGCACGATCCACAGGCGGCGCATGTCGCGCTTGCGGTTGCGGCGGTCGCGGTACGCATACGACAGCGACTTGAGCATCGCCTCGTTGGCCCTGCGGAACAGTTTGCTCCGAGTGCCGAACTGCCCCTTGGTGAGTTTGAGGACTTTCTTATGTTTCTGATGGGCGGGAACGCCCCGTTTTACTCTTGGCAAGGATGGATACCCCCTTCCGTCAAAGTGTTCAAGATGCTACTGTTGTTTGAGGTAAGGGGCAAGCCGGGCCACCCGGCGCTTGAGCCCCCTGGACTCAACCACCAACATCTCGTCAAATTGAGCCTTCACGCGCGCGGACTTGTTGCGGCGCAGGTGGCTCTTCATCTGCTTGGTGCGCAGCAGTTTGCCGCTCCCGGAGTAACGGAAGCGCTTGGCTGTGGCCTTGTGCGTTTTGATCTTCGGCACGGAACTCCTCCCAAATACTTGGTATCCGGATGGGCTTGCGGGCCGCTCTGGGCCTGGCAGGCTCGCCCACCGCTCATTCTATCCTTTTCAAGTGCGAACCGCCTGCCAGACAGATGGCCGGCGGTTCTGCTCGCTCGTTCGCGTACACAGTGTCCGCCTAGGACTTCTTGGCCGGACTCAACACCATCAGGAGACTTCTGCCGTCCACCTGGGGCGGCTGCTCTATGGTAGAGACGTCCCCCAGCATTTCTGCGACTTTCTGGAGCACCTCCACGCCCAACTCGGGATGGCTCGCCTCGCGCCCGCGGAACCTGACGCGGACCTTGACCTTCGCGCCGCTCTCCAGGAAACGGCGGGCGTCGCGCACCTTGTACGAGACATCGTGGTCGCCGATCTTCGGGCTCAGACGGATTTCTTTCACGTCCACCGTCTTCTGAGCCTTGCGCGCCTCCCGCTCTTTCTTCGTGCGCTCGTAGAAGAACTTGCCGGCGTTCAGGATGCGGCAAACCGGCGGGTCCGCATTCGGCGCGACTTCCACCAGATCCAGGTCGCGGTCGTAGGCCAACTGTAGGGCGTCCCGCAGGGACATGATGCCGACCTGCTCGCCGTTTTCGTCTATGACGCGCACCTGGCGGGCCTGGATCTCTTCGTTGACACGTTGGCTCCTGGTACTTATGTTGTGCTCCTCCTGTACGTGCAGAAACGGATTTAGACCGTTCCGGGTAAGCCCTTACAAGCAACGCAGTATAACATGAGTCGCAAAACGCGTCAAATCAACGTCCGCCGGCTGCGTTCACCGTGTGCATTGCCGCCCGCCATGACGGCGAACGGCATCTGTGGCATGAAGGTACCGGTATGAAGCGGAACGGAGACTCGCCCGCAAAATTGACAGGTCGCCGCCCCCGCATATAATAGGCGCAGAATTGTCCTTGTGCACATCATGGTGCGCTTTCTGCCGATCAGGCCGGAAGCGCGCCTTGACTTTGCGAGGACTGCAATTCGGCGTTTTGCGAAGGAGCAGACGATGATTTCGGTAACCGAACTGCGCAAAGGCGTAACCTTTGAGATGGACGGCGAACTGTACAGGGTGCTGGACTATCAGCACCATAAGCCAGGCCGGGGCAATGCGGTCATCCGCACCCGCCTGCGCAACCTGCGCTCCGGCGCGACCATAGACCGCACCTTCCAGTCGGGCGACCGCGTGCAAGACGTGCGGCTGGATCACCGTACCGTGCAGTATCTGTACAACGACGGCGAGTTCTATCACTTCATGGACGTGGAGACCTACGAGCAGCCCATCCTCAGCGCCGACGTGCTGGGCGACGCGGCGAAGTACCTGGTGGATGGCCTGAACGTGGAACTCATCTCCTACGAGAGCGAGCCGATTGAGGTGGAACTGCCGGTAACCGTGGACATGCGGGTTACCGAGACCGAGGCCGCCATCAAGGGCGACACGGCCACCGGCGCGACCAAGGATGCGGTTACGGAGACCGGCCTGGTGGTTAAGGTGCCGCTGTTCGTCGCCGAGGGCGATGTGATCCGCGTGGACACACGGACGGGCGAGTACCTGACCCGCGTGTAGGCGTTGCCTGTGCGGCCCGCGGGGGGCTGTTGCTGTCGTAACCGCGAATAACACGAATGGGCACGAATGTAGAATAGACCCGTAGGGCGGCTTTCCATAGCCGCCGGGGGCCGTGGGCAGGTATGGAAACCTGCCCTACGCTCTGTAACCACGAATGACACGAATGGGCACGAATAGGGATACGAGATTGCTCGGCGCCGCTTGCACCGCAATGAAGCCCCCAGCACCCTTGCGGACGAGTCCCGCATCCGGCGATTTGACGACCGCGTGTCACGTGCGTATAATATGTCAGACATCAGACAAAGGGGTGTCCCGATGCGGTTGAAATATGACTCCCGGCCTCTCTACCTCCAGGCCGAAGAGGCCCTGAATCGGCTCATCCAGGACGGGACCTATCGCGTTGGCGACCGCTTGCCGCCTGAGCCGGAACTGGCGCAGCGCCTGGGCATCTCGCGGGCCACGCTGCGCGAGGCCCTGCGCGCCTTTGAGGACAAAGGACTCATCACCCGCCGCCGCGGCCTGGGCACCTTCATCAACGCGCCTGCCCCCCTCATAGACAGCGGCCTGGAACAGTTGGAAAGCCTGGACTCCCTGGCCCGCCGCATGGGACTCGTCTGCACCACTGAGGACCTGGAAATCCGCGAGGAGCCTGCCACACCGGAACTCGCCTCGCGGCTCGGAATTGCGGCAGGCGACAAGGTCATCACCGTCGGCCGCACCAAGGTAACCAACGGCGTCATCGCTGCCTATATGTACGACGTGCTGCCCGCCTGGGTTACCGACGTCGCCACGCTGAGGGCCTCGTTCAAGGGCTCCGTGCTGGACTACCTCCTGGAGCGTGGGGTTCCCTTGAGTTTCGCCTGGACCAACATCATCGCGACGCGCGCGGATTCCTCTGTCGCCGCCAAACTCCATGTCAAACCGAGCACCGTGTTACTCTTGCTAGAGGAGGTCAGTTACACGCAGGAGAATCAGATCGTCGGCTATTCGCAGAACTACTTCCTGCCCACCGTCTTCAAGTTCCACCTGATTCGCCGTATCGCCCCATCGCGCTAGAAAATCGGATACGAAATCACTATTTTGAAAGGAGAAGGTTATGAAAACCGAAACGTTCCGTGGCAAAGACTTCATTACCCTGCTGGATTGGACCCGCGAAGAGGTAGAGACCATCCTAGACGTGGCGCTGGACCTGAAGCGGCGCTACGCCATGCGCGAGCCTCACGACCATCTGCTGCGCGCCCGCACGTTGTTCATGATCTTCTACAACCAGAGCCTGCGCACCCGCAACTCGTTTGAGGCCGGCATGACGCAACTGGGCGGCCATGCCCACTACCTGGACCCGGGCAAAATCTACACCCCGGCGCTCCCCGGCAAAGAGGTGGCCTATTCCACCGAGCGCGTCTCGGACGTGGCCCGCGTGCTGGCGCGCATGGGCGACGCCATCGCCATCCGCTGCTACGGCGACCCCGTGGACTGGGTCTATGGCGGCGCCAACGAACTGATCCGCAATTTCGCCTACTGGGCCGACATCCCTGTGCTCAACATGGAGGACGACAAGTACCATCCCTTCCAGGCCCTCGCCGACATCCTCACCGTCAAGGAGAAGTTCGGCACATTCAATGGCGTCAACTTCGTCATGAGTTGGGCCTACTCGCCCAGCATCCACAAGCCTAGGGCCGTGCCCCAGAGCGCCATCATCGCCGCCACCATGATGGGCATGAACGTTACCCTGGCCCATCCCGAGGGCATGGAACTGGATCCCGAGGTGCTGGCGGCCTGCGAGACCAACGCGCGCCACAACGGCGGCTCGTTCAAGATCAGCCACGACATGCGCGAGGCGTTCAAGGGCGCGCACGTCGTCTATCCCAAGGCCTGGTGCGCTACGCCCATCTTCAAGCCCCCCGTCGGGCAGGACGACCCCAAGAAGACCCAGCAAATCTTTGACAGCCACAAGGACTGGATTTGCGACGCCGAGAAGATGCGCCTGACGGATCCCGAGAGCATCTACCTGCACTGCCTGCCCTGCGACCGCGGGTACGAGGTAACCGACGAAGTCATTGACAACACGACCCGCTCCAAGGAGCGCCCGTGGCTCTCGGCGGCCTACGACGAGGCGGAGAACCGCCTGCACGTCCAGAAGGCCGTCATGAGCCTGGTGATGGCCTAAGACGGACACCGCCTACAGTAGGCTCACCGCAGAGCGCGCAGATTGCGGAGGGAGGAAGGCTTTTCTCCCTCTGCGTGCTCCGTGGCTTCTGCGGTGGGCCGATTCTTGAAACTTCCTGTTGGGAGGCCGAAGATGGATCTCTATGGCAAGGACCTGATTACGACGCAGGAGTGGAGCGAAGACGAATTGAACGCCGTGCTGGACCTGGCGGCCAAGATGAAGCGCGACCGCTTCAACCCTCGGTTCACGAGCCTGCTGCAGAACAAGACGTTCTTCATGTTCTTCTACAACCCGTCGGTGCGCACGCGCCAGAGTTTTGAGTGCGCGGCCACCGAACTCGGCGGCCACGCCCAGTTCCTGGAGCCGAAGGCCATGCGCCTGAAGACGGCCACGAGCGCGGGCGAGACGGTGGAGGATGCCGCCAAGGTGATGGATCGCTACGCCGCTGGCCTGGGCATCCGCATCCTGGAGGACAAGATCGGCGCGTATGGCGAGGGCGACGACCTCATCCGCGAGTACGCCTACTGGGCCAGGATGCCGGTCTTCTCCATGGCGCACGACAAGTACCACCCGTTCCAGGGCCTGGCCGACATCATGGGCTGGGCCGAGTGGTACGGCAAGGGGCCTGGGCAGGGCCTGGACATGAGCGTGCTGAAGGGCAAGAAATTGCTCGTTACCTGGGGCCACGGGGCGCTGGCGCGCTCGTGGTGCTCGGTGCAGGAGGCGCTGCTCATCGGCTCGCGCTATGGCATGCACGTAACCCTGGCCCACCCCGAGGGGTATACGCTGGACCCCCAGGTCATTGAGTGGACGAAGGCCAACTGCCGCGCCAACGGCACCGCGTTTGAAGAGACCACCGACGTGCGCGAGGGGTATGTGGGCGCTCACGTGGTGTATTCGCGCCACTGGATGAGTCCCGAGGCGTACAAGGACGGCGAGTTCCTCAAGCAGCAGGAGATTGAGCGGGCGCTGAAACTCACCGAGTGGATTTGCGACGCCGAGAAGATGCGGCTGACCGACAACGCGATCTTCACCCACCCGATGCCCATAGACCGCGGCCACGAAGTTACCGACGAGGTCGCCAGCGGCCCGCGCTCCTGCATCTACGACGTGGCCGAGAATCGCCTGCACGTGCAAAAGGCCGTCATGGCCCTGACCATGTCCGGCCTTCTGTAGGCTACACACATCACACAAAGGAGTGGGTCTATGACGAAGAAAGTCGCGGTTGTTGCCATCGGCGGCAACTCGCTCATCAAGGACAAAGATCATCAGTCGGTTCCCGACCAGTACCAGGCGGCCAAGGAAACCTGCTACCACATCGCGGGCATGATTGAGCAGGGTTGGGACGTGGCCATCGGCCACGGCAACGGGCCGCAGGTGGGGTTCATCCTGCGCCGCAGCGAACTGGCGCGCCACGAACTGCACGAGGTGCCGCTGGACGTGTGCGGCGCCGACACCCAGGGCGCTATCGGCTACATGCTCCAGCAAAATCTACAGAATGAGTTCCTGCGCCGTGGTATGAAAAAGCAGGCCGTTACCGTGGTTACTCAGGTCGTCGTGGATCGCAACGACCCCGCCTTCCAGAACCCGACCAAGCCCATCGGCTCGTTCATGACGGAAGAGGAGGCCAAGCGCCGCCGAGACCTGGAGGGCTGGCATGTAGTGGAGGACGCCGGGCGCGGCTGGCGCAGGGTTGTCGCTTCGCCCCTGCCCAAGAAGGTCAAGGAGCAGGACGCGGTAGAGGAGTTGATCCAAAAGGGGTTTGTGGTGATCACTGTGGGCGGCGGCGGCATCCCCGTGGTGGAGAACGAGAAGGGCGAACTGGAAGGCGTGGCCGCCGTGATTGACAAGGACTACGCTTCGTCGCTGCTGGCCCGCAGTATCAAGGCCGACCTATTCCTCATCTCCACCGCTGTGGAGAAGGTGTACCTGAACTACGGCAAACCCAACCAGAAGGCCATAGACCGCATGACCGTCGCCGAGGCCAAGCAGTACATGGCCGAGGGGCACTTCGCCAAAGGCTCCATGCTCCCCAAGATTCAGGCCATCATCTGGTTCCTGGAGGCGGGCGGGAAGCAGGCCATCATCACCAACCCCGAGAACATTGAGCGCGCGCTGCGCGGCGAGACAGGCACGCTCATCGTCCCGTAACGATTTCGCATCGCCACTTTCGGAGACGCCGAGGGCCCCATGGCCTTCGGCGTTTCGCTTTCCTTGGGTTCCCGCGTCTGTTGGGTACCTGTTGTCGCGAGGGTTGCCCGGCGCGGAAGCATGGGGCTGAGGTGCATCTGCAACCCGCCCGACGCTAAAGCATCGGGCTGGCTGCAGGGGCGACCGGCCGGTCGCCCCTACGCGATACGCAACCTTCGCCCCTAGCGCGAGGGTTTGGCCTCTTTGGCCTCGCGCGGGCATGCGGCGATTCACCCCCTACTCGCGTGGATCAGATTGGCAATTTGCTCCACATCTCCGCCCACGGCGAGGGGGCAGCCGAAGGCCGGGGGTGAGGTGCATCTGCAACCCGCCCGACGCTAAAGCATCGGGCTGAACGGGCGAAGCCCCGAAGGGGCTTTGTTCTTTCAGCGCGGGGGTTTAGCCCCGCGCGCCAGCCGGACGCGGCTTTCGCGCCCTTTCGCGTCCTTCGCGCTCCAAACGCCCCTAGCGCGAGGGTTTGGCCCCGCGCGACGATGCGGCGATTCACCCCCTACTCGCGTGGAGCAAATTGTCAATTTGCTCCACATCTCTGCCCACGGCGAGGGGGCAGCCGAAGGCCGGGAGTGAGGTGTGGCGCCGGCGCGGCCTTCGCGCGCTGCGTGCCCGCGCACGGCAATTCGCCACCCTCGGGGGACGCCTCGGCCCCCGTGAACGTTTGGAGAGCCGGGGCAGCGGGCATATAATCGCCGTGGAGAAGGACACGATGGCGAACAACACACACGACACGACGACAATCTTGCCCACAAACTACCGATGGAACGCCGTCGCCTTGATGGGCGACTGGATCAGTTTCGGCCTGGCCATGACGTTCGTCAGCGCCAGCACGGTTCTCCCCACGCTGGTGGACCGCCTGTCCGGGTCGCCCATCGCCGTGGGCCTGGTCAGCACGCTGGCCTCGGGCGGGTGGCTGCTGCCGCAGTTATTCGCCGCGGGCCACGTCAGCCGCCTGCCGTGCAAGAAGCCGGCGATCATCGTCCCGTCCCTCTTCGGGCGGCCTATGTTCATCCTCGGCGCGCTGGCCCTGTTCTGGCTCGCCGAGTCGCGGCCCGCGCTGGTGGCGGCCATCATCCTCGCGGGGTTCGGCATCTTCAACGTGTGCGATGGCATCGCCAGCGTCGCGTGGTTTGACCTGTTCAGCAGAGCCATTCCCCCCACGCGCCGGGGGCGGTTCATCGGGATAACGCAGGTCGTGAGCGCCCTGTTGACCACGGGGGTGGGCGGCCTCGTCGGGTACATCCTGGGCGACGGCAGCCCGCTCGCCTATCCGGCCAATTATGCCTCGCTGTTTCTTGCGGCGGCGGGCTTTCTTGCCCTTTCGCTTCTGTTCTGCGCCAACATCCGCGAGACCCCCTGCCCGGTGGACGACGCCGCGCTGACTCTCCGAGACTACGCGCGCGAACTCGGCGCCATCTGGCGCGGCGACGCGAATTTTCGCACCATCTCCGCCATTCGGCTGCTGCTGGGGCTGACTTCGCTTTCATCGCCGTTCTACGCGGTGTACGCCATCAACCAGAAAGGGGTGCCCACAGGGACCATCGGGCTTTTCCTGTCGGCGCAGATCGTGGGCGGCTTCCTGTACTCCATCCTGGGCGGGTACCTTCTGGAGCGGTTCGGGGGGCGGCTGACCACCCGCGTGGAGGCGTTTATCGCCCTGTTCGCGCCGGCGCTGGCCACGATCGCGGGCGTGTTCCTGCCCGGCCATTCGCCGTGGTTCGCGGGTGTCTATCTCCTGCTGTTCGCCTCGCTCGGCGCGCTCAACAGTTCGTTCATGTTGGGCCACATGAACTACCTGCTGGAGATTTCGCCCGAAAGCAAGCGGCCCATCTACGTCGGGTTGAGCAACACCCTCACCAGCGTCATCATTGCTTTCCCGCTCCTCGGGGGCGCGCTGGCGAGCGCCGTGTCGTATGAGCCGCTGTTCGCCCTCACCGCACTGGGACTTCTGCCCGCGCTGTGGCTGACGGCGCGCCTGGTGGAGCCGCGCAAGTTGGCGCAATCCGCTTGACGCCGCCCACCTTCGGGAGACACGTGGGGCGGCTTTCCATAGCCGCCGTAGGCCGGGGCAGGCGTGGAAACCTGCCCTACGGTTTCCCATTCGCGTGATTCGCGTGCATTCGCGGTCACAGTAAGCACGTAGGGCGGCTTTCCATAGCCGCCGGATGCAGGGGCAGGTATGGGAACCTGCCCTACGCTCGGTAACCGCTATCCACGAATAACACGAATCCACACGAATGGAGGATGGAAGACATGTAGGGCGGCTTTCCATAGTCGCCGTGGGCAGGGGGCAGGTACGGAAACCTGCCCTACGCTCGCTTTGCAAGCCGGCCTGCACGAGGTTGCTGCCAGACCCCTTGCCGCCCTGCCCCGCCTCATGGTATAATGAGTGCGGGTAGGAGACGGGCACGTTTCGGGCTGCGCACCCTGTGCCTCCCGACACAGAAGGGGGCCGCATGTCCGCACGGATGGATCACTTCATCCCTGCGCGAACCCGCATGGGGGCGGGTTTCCTGGAGTCGTATCTGCCGCCCCTGGCAGAGAACGTCGTGGCCGCCTGCATAGAGGCCCTCACCGCCCCGGGCGACGTGGTGCTGGACCCATTCTGCCAGTCGCCGGCCGTGGTCCTGGCCGCGGCATCGCTGGGGCGGCGCATCATCGCCAGCAGCGCCAACCCCATAGACGCCTTCGCCGTCCAGCAGACCCTTGCGCCCCCTCCCGAGAAGCAACTCAACGCCGCCGCGACGGCCCTGGGCCAGACCCTGCGCGGCACGACCCTGCTGCGCGAGCACATCCTCCGCCTGTACCGGTGCGCGTGCCCTTCGTGCCGCCGCCAGACCTTCGCCGATTACTTCATCTGGGACTTGGAGCGCAATGCGCCCGTTGAGAAGTACGTGCGCTGCCCCGCGTGCGGGTTCCAGGGTTCCGCTACGGTTCAGGATGACGACATGGCCGTGCTGGAGCAAGTTGAGGGCAAGGGGCTGACCTACTTCTTCGTCCTGGACCGATTGTCGCCGCCCGGAGACCTGGCCCGCCAGGAAGGGGAGGCGCTCCTGAAGTTCTACACCACGCGCGCCCGCTACGCCCTGACGCAGATGGTCATCAAGACTGAAGCGGAATTCGCCAACACGCCCGAGGAGAAGGCGCTGAAGTATCTGCTGCTGGGGTGCATGGTGCGGTGCGGCCTGTTCAATCGCCCACCCGTAACCCCGGACACGCCCGCCATGCGCACAAGCGGCCTCGGCCTGGAGCGCAACGTGTGGCTTGCCTTTGAGGAGGCGTGGAAAGAATGGCGAGAAACCCCGCGCCCTCCCACCATCGCCGGCCTGAGTTCCCTGACCGGCGCGGATGGTGTGGCCGGGGTGCTGGCCGGCGGAAGGGAAACCAGCGCCGCCGTGCTCCACTGCGCGGTGCGCGAACTCGCCCGGGCGCTGCCCGTCCAAAGCGTGCGGCTCGTCGTAACAGGGCTGTCCAACATCGGCCAGCGCTACTGGCGGCTTTGCTTTCTGTGGGCGGGCTGGCTGTTCGGGAAGGAGAGCGCGGCGTACCTGAAGCCCCTGCTCCGTCAGCCCGTACCCGACTGGGCCTGGTACGTGCGGACGATGGGCGCGGCGTTCCAGGCGCTCCGCCCCAAACTGCACCTGCACGGCCATCTCGCACTGCTACTGTCGCCGCGGCGGAGCACTCAGGCGGAGGCGGCCCTGATGGCGGGGGCGCTGGCCGGGTTCCGCCCCGCCGCCCACGTGTACGGGCCTCGGTCCGTCGCCGAGGCCGTGCAGGGCGGGGGCGACTATCGCATCATCCTGGCCAAAGGCGCGGAGATTTTGGAGGGGGTAGCGCGCCCGCCTGACGCGGGCCTCCTGCGCAACGAGATCCGAGACGAGGCGGAGCACGGCGCGCGTGAGGCCCTCGCCCAGCGGGGCGAACCCCTGCCGACCGGCTGGCTGCGCCACGGAGCCTTTGCCCGCCTGGCCCAGCGAGGCCTTCTCCAGCGCGCCCTGCTGCCCAGAGACGAGGGCCATTCCGGCTACGAGGTCATCCACAAGGCGGTGGAAGAGGCGCTCGGCAAGGATGCCCGCGAACCCCTGGTGCCCATGGAGTGGGAGGCGCGCTTCGTCCCGGATGCTCTGTTCCCCATGCTGTGGCCGCGGGAGGCGTCGGAGGTTGCCCCGCCGCTGGCCGACCGCGTGGAGACCGCCGTGGCCGAGATTCTGCGGGAGACGCTGGTCCTCCGCCGCGAGGATTGCGAGGAGGCCCTCTATCGCCGATTCCCGGGCCTGCAAACGCCCGAGCAGGATTTGGTCCAGGCGTGCCTGGAATCCTACGCGCAGGAGACATCCCCTGGCTGGGTTCGGCTTCGCGACGAGGATCAGCCCGAGCGCGTCCGCCTGGCCCTGGCGGCGTTCGTCGCCGACATGGAGACATTGGGACGGCGGATGGGGCTTCAGGTGGCTGCCGACAGGCCGCCGTACCATGTGGTGTGGGTCGCCAACGGGGCGGCCCATGCGTTCGTGTTCTCGCCGACGGCTCTCATCCACACGCTGGCGGCGCTCGGCCCGCCCGACGCGAACGCGGCCCGCTATCTGGTGATACCGGAATCCCGCGTTGCCCTGCTGCGGCTGAAACTGCGCCGTTCGCCCATCTACGGGCGCATCCTTCAACAGGGCGACTGGACGCTCATCCGCCAGCCCTTCATCCAGGCGCTGCTCAAACTGCCCAGCGTGGACATCCATTCGCTGAAGCAGGCCGTGGGGCTGGATCCCATCATGGAAAAGGGCGAGGCGCAGATTCCGTTGTTCTAGCGGGCGACGATGGGGGAAACCAAAAAGCGCGTTCCCCGCGAGGGAGCGCGCTTCCGGGTGGTGGCGGCGGAGGGCTTTGAACCCCCGACACAGGGCTTATGAGTCCCCTGCTCTACCTGCTGAGCTACGCCGCCACAACACACGGCAGGTGGGATACCTGCCGTGTCTCAGGTAGCGGGGGTTGGATTTGAACCAACGACCTTCGGGTTATGAGCCCGACGAGCTGCCACTGCTCCACCCCGCAACGTTGCACCTGTATTATATGCCAGAGCGGCGAATTCGTCAAAACTGACCCTCCCGAAGACCCCAAGGGTTTCCAAGGTCTTTGGGTCCAATTCCCATTCGTGTAGATTCGTGTTATTCGTGGATGACGCCAGCCCGCAGGGCTTCGCCCGTTCAGCCCGATGCTTCAGCGTCGGGCGGGTGCATCGCACCTTTTTCGCCAACGAAAAAGGAGCGGATCTGGCCCGCAAAACAGTTGACAGCCGGCGAGAGTCGTGGTATGATATCCATGGTTCCGGCTGCGTCTGAGAGGCTAGTCCCACCCCGCTCATGGCGGGCTTCTTTGACCTTGTGGGGAGAGGCCAGAGAGTTGGCGCGAAAGCGAGATAAACAACCGATTACTTTGCTCATCGTCCCGCCGCAGCCTGAGCGCGCGCCGGTCAGTCTGCGCTTTCCACGGTGGACTCTTCCCCTGTTCCTCATCTTGGGGCTTGCGTTTTTCCTGGCCCTGGGCTACTTCGTGGATTCCCGCGCCAACCTGGAGCGCGAACTGGCCCACTACCGTCGCATGGTGGAACTGGAGAGTTCGCGTCAGCGGGAGATGCGCGACACGATTCTGGCCCAGCAGGAAGAGACCAAATCCCTCGCCGCCCAGGTCGCCGAGTTCCAGGAAAGCCTGAGCGAGGTGGACCGCCTGGCGCAGCAGGTGGAGCAAATGATGGGGCTTTCCACGCCGACGCCCACGCCCACGGCTGAGCCTGCGTCCGAAAGCGCGCCGGCCGAAAGCCAGGGGGCGGTGGGCGGGCAGGCTGCAGCGCCACCCGTCCCGACCCCCGCGCCGCGCACCCTCAGCAGCCGCGGCACGCGCCCGACCATGGGGCTTGTGGATGCCAACATGGCCGAGATCGCCACGCTAGAGGCCTCGTTGCCCCTTCGCATCGCGCACCTCAACGAACTCATCGCCGAGGCCAACAAGCGACTGGAGCGCATTGACCCCGAGAAGCGGACGACGAAAGAGCAACTGGAGCGCGAACTGCGCCTCCTGGCCGCAGCGCCGCACGGGTGGCCGCTGGACGGCAAGGTGGAGATTACCTCGGAATTCGGGTACAGGGTCTTGCAGGGCGTGCGCGAATTCCACGAGGGCGTGGACCTGAACGCCTGGTATGGCACGCCCGTGAAGGCAACCAAAGACGGGACGGTTACGTTTGCCGGCTGGCGTGGCGGGCTGGGTTGGACCGTGGAGATCAAACACGAAGAAGGCTTCGTAACCATCTACGGCCACAACTCCCGCCTGCTGGTGAAGAAGGGCGCGCAGGTCAAGGCGGGGGATGTGATCGCCCGTTCCGGTTCCACCGGCCGCAGCACCGGCCCGCACGTGCACTACGAGATTCTCCTCAACGGCAAGCCGGTGGATCCGATGAAATACATCGGGCTGGACACCAAGCCATAACCCCCTTCGGGTCGCGGCGCTCCTGTACTCGCTTCGGCCGACGCACGCGCAGCCGCCCCCGAAGGTTTCGCATACAAATCGGACCGCAAGGAGATATGACGTTGAGTCTAGGCAAAGATAGGCAGCGCGGTTCTGACCGCATAGAAACCGTGATCGGCCCCAACGCGCGCTTTTCCGGAAAACTGGAGACCGACGGCGGCCTGCGCATTGACGGCCTGTGCGAAGGTTCCATCCAGGCGGCGGGCAATGTGATCGTCGGCGAGCAGGGGCGCGTCCTGGCCGACATCAAGGCCAGCAACGTCTCGGTCTCGGGCGCGGTCAAGGGCAAGATCGTCGCATCGGGCCGGCTGGAAATCCTGTCCACGGGCAAGGTCTGGGGCGACATCGCCGTGGCCTCATTCCTCATAGAGGAGGGCGGGTTCTTCCGAGGCCAAAGCCTCATGGCCGGCGCCGAGGAGCCGCCGCTGCTCAAGGCCCCCGAGGCGAAGACCGAGCCGCCTGCCCTGGAAGGCGAAGTGGTAGACGCCGAAGAGTCGTAGGCCCACAAAAAGGGGGCCCCCTCTCGGCGGCACCTTCCGAGAGGGGGATCAGCAAAGGAGGCAACCAGAAGCCCTGGCTGAGCGTCTGGGTAGCCCACAACGGTGATTGTGTAACTTGGCACAAGTATACACCCGTTCTCGGAGATTGTCAAAAAAAGCACAATCTCTGAAAGCCTCCGATGCCCCCTGGGATCTCTGTTCCATTCGGTAGATTCGTGTCGCTCGTGATGAAGTCCCTACGGGATGACTTCGCTGCCGAAACGTGGAATGACATCGGATGCTGTGGCGTCGCCGACATGGCGTGAAACCGAATCGTCCCGTCGGTTTGACAGCGCCCAGCATTTGTGATAAACTGTACAGCGTTCCTGGGGATCTGGCGGGGATTGAAGAATTCCCGATACAGCGTGGTATCCTAACTCTATGTATGGAGGAATCCTCAGGTTATGCCAAGCGATTTTGTCCCCATCCTCATCTTGCTTGCGGTGGCAGGCATCCTGTCCGTATTAGCCCTTGGGGTTCCCGCAGTCCTAGGCCCCAAACGCAAGAATCCCGTCAAACTCCTTCCCTATGAGTCCGGCAAGATTCCGTTCCAGAGCCCGCGCGAACGCCCATTCTCGGTGAGGTATTACCGCTTCGCCATGCTGTTCGCCCTGCTGGACATGGTCGTGGTCTTCCTGTACCTGTGGGCCGCCAGGGTTCGGGATTTGGGATGGCCGGGCTTGTTGGGGATTCTCCTTTTCCTCCTCATGGCCTTCGTGGGCTACATCTACGTCTGGCGGAAGGGAGCGTTGGAATGGGACTAGAGACCAAACTGCCCGATGGCGTTGTCCTCACAACGCTGGAGTCTGCGGTCAACTGGTGCCGCAAGTATTCGGTGTGGCCGCTGCTATTCGGTCTGGCGTGTTGCGCGATAGAGATGATGACCGCCGGCATGTCGCGGTATGACATTGCCCGGTTCGGCGCCGAGGTCTTCCGCGCCACCCCGCGCCAGCCCGACCTGATGATCGTGGCCGGCCGCGTGTCCAACAAGATGGCCCCGGTGGTCAAGCGCCTGTACGACCAGATGGCCGAACCCAAGTGGGTCATCGCCATGGGGGCCTGCGCGTCTTCCGGCGGCATGTTCCACAACTACGCCATCCTCCAGGGCGTGGACAAGATCATCCCGGTGGACATCTACATCCCCGGGTGCCCGCCGCGCCCCGAAGCCCTGTTCTATGCCCTGACCCAACTGCAGCAGAAGATCATGACCCAGCGGTTCAAGGACTTTGCGTAGCCCCATTTCCTGAACGTGGATGGTAGGCATGGCTATGACCGATAACAACGTGCTCTTGGAGAGGCTCAAGGCGCAGTTCCCCGACGCGATCCAGGGTGTTTACGAGTTCCGGGACGAGACCACCCTCACGGTCGGCGCAGATCATCTCCTGCCCGTTTGTCGCTTCCTCCGCGATGACCCCGACGCGCAGTTCAACCATCTGGCGTTTGTTACCGCGGTGGACTATTCGGCCTTGGGGCGGGAGCCGCGCTTTGCCGCCGTGTACCAGTTGTACTCGCTCCCCCATCGGCGCGTGCTGCGCCTCAAAGTGCCGCTGGCGGGGGACAACCCCACCGCTCCCAGCGTTGTGGACATCTGGCCGGGCGCCAACTGGCACGAGCGCGAGGCCTATGACCTCATGGGAGTCCGCTTCAAGGGTCATCCCGACCTGCGCCGCATCATGCTGCCCGACGACTGGGTGGGCCATCCGCTGCGGAAGGACTATCCGCTGGGCGGCGAGCCGGTGGCTTTTACCCCCACGCTGGACGACCCCGCGCTGGAGGGCCTGGGAACGCAGGTGTTGGACCCCGTCTCGGTGCCGCCGGTGCGCCCGCCCGAGGCCCAGCCCCACACCCTGGTCCTGAACATGGGCCCCCAGCACCCCAGCACCCACGGCGTGCTGCGCGTGGTGGTGGAACTGGACGGCGAGACCATGCTCAACGCCTGGCCCGACATCGGCCACCTGCACTCGGGCATTGAGAAAACCGCCGAGTACAAGACCTACGCGCAGGTGCTCCCCTACACCGACCGCATGGACTACGTCGCGGCCATGACTAACAACATGGGGTACGTGATCGCCGTGGAGAAACTCCTGGGCGTGGAGATTCCGCCGCGCGCCCAGTACCTGCGGGTCATCATGTGCGAACTCCAGCGCCTGGCCGCGCACCTGGTGTGGGTGGGCACCCACTGTCTGGACCTGGCGGGTACCATCAACGCCCTGCTCCAATACGCCTTCGCCACCCGCGAGGACATCCTGAACATCTTTGAGATGGTCTCGGGCGCGCGCCTCACTCCCAGTTACATCCGCATCGGCGGCGTGGCGCGGGACGTGCCGCCGGGGTTTGTGCCCGCCGTCAAGCGATTCCTGGACACTTTCCCCAAGTGGCATCGCGACATCGCGCGCATGCTGGACGAGAACCCCATCTGGCTGTCGCGCGTCAAGGGCATCGGCGCGCTGACCGCCGAGCAGGCCATCGGGCTGGGTGTAACCGGCCCCGTGCTGCGCTCCACGGGCGTGGCCTACGACGTGCGCAAGTACGCGCCGTACTCGTCCTACGATCAGTTTGAGTTTGACATCCCCACCGGCACCAACGGCGACTGCTACGACCGATACCTGGTGCGCATGGAGGAGATGCGGCAGAGCGTGCGCATCATCCAGCAGGCCATCGCCAAGTTGCCCGAAGGCCCCGTGCAGTGCGACGACCGCAAGATCGTCTTCCCACCGCGCGAGGAACTGGATTCCAGCATGGAGGCCCTCATCCACCACTTCAAACTGGTTACCGAGGGATTCCACCCGCCCGAAGGCGAGGTCTATGCCTGCGTGGAGGCCCCCAAGGGCGAGATCGGCTACTACATCGTGTCGGACGGCGGGCCCAAGCCCTACCGGCTGAAGATTCGCGGGCCGTCGTTCTCCAATCTGCAGGCCGCCAGTTTGATGGCGAAAGGGCACATGTTCTCCGATATGGTGGCCATCATCGGCTCCATAGACATCACCCTGGGCGAGGTGGATCGCTAGCGATTGAGGCGGGAGGTTCACGTGCTGTCTGACAAGGTCAAATCGGAAATCCAGCAACTCAAGGCGCGCTACCCACACCCCAATTCGGCGCTCCTGCCCGCGCTCGCGCTGGCGCAGAAAGAGCACGGCTGGCTCAGTCCCGAGGTGTTGGAAGAGGTAGCCGAGGTCATGGAACTATCGCCGGCGCAAGTGGGGTCCGTCGCCAGTTTCTACACCATGTTCAACCGCCGCCCGGTTGGCAAGTACCTGATCCAGGTATGCACCAACGTGGCGTGCTCCCTCCTGGGGGCCGAGCATCTTGTGGAGCACCTCAAGCAGAAACTGGGCATCGGCGTGGGCGAGACCACACCCGACGGGCGCTTCACGCTGTTGGAGGTGGAATGCTTGGGGTCGTGCGGCACCGCGCCGGTCATGCAAATCAACGACACCTACTACGAGAACCTGACGGCGGAGAAGGTGGACCAGATTCTGGCGGAACTGCGCAGCCGATAGTTGTACCTGAATAGCCAGGAGACGCACATGGCAGAACCAATCCTATTGCGCAACGTGGGAGTGCCGGACTCTCACACGATAGAGGTGTACATGCAGCGCGGGGGGTATCAGGCCCTGCCCAAGGCCCTGAAGGAGTACGAGCCCGCCGCGCTGGTGGACCTGGTGAAGCGTTCGGGCTTGCGCGGCCGGGGCGGCGCGGGCTTCCCGGCGGGCGTCAAGTGGAGTTTCCTCCCCAAGGGCGTGTACCCGCGCTATCTCGTCTGCAACGCCGACGAAGGCGAACCGGGGACGTTCAAAGACCGCGTCCTCATTGAACACGACCCGCACGGCCTGATTGAGGGCATCATCATTTCATGCTACGCCTGCGAAGTCAACACCGCGTTCATCTACATCCGCGGGGAATACGAATTCGGCGCGCGGCGGCTGGAGCAGGCCGTCCAGGAAGCCTACGCACACGGGTTCTTGGGCAAGAACATCTTGGGCAGCGGCTTCAACCTGGACCTCATCGTGCACCGCGGCGCCGGGGCCTACATCTGCGGCGAGGAGACGGGCCTCCTCACCTCGCTGGAGGGCGACCGGGGCCATCCCAAACTGAAGCCGCCTTTCCCCGCCAGCGAGGGCCTCTACCGCAAGCCCACCGTCATCAACAACGTGGAGACCCTGTTCAACGTGCCCTTCATCGTGGAGCGGGGCGCCGAATGGTACACCAGCATGGGCACCGAGAAAAGCCCCGGCCTCAAACTGTTCTGCATCAGCGGGCACGTGAACAAGCCGGGCGTGTACGAACTGCCTCTGGCCACGCCGTTGCGTACCCTCATCTACGACTACGCGGGCGGGCCGCTGGAGGGCAAGCCCATCAAGGCCATCATCCCGGGCGGGTCGTCCACGCCGATGATCACGCCGGAAAACCTGGACGTGCCGCTGGACTACGAGTCGCTGGCGGCCATCGGCACCATGCTGGGGTCGGGCGCGGTCATCGTCATCGGCGAGGGCACGTGCATCGTGCGGACGGTGGAGCGCCTGGCCGAGTTCTACCGCCACGAGTCCTGCGGCAAGTGCATCCCCTGCCGCGAGGGCACCGACTGGCTGTACAAAATCCTGCACCGCATTGAGCACGGCGCGGGCCGCGAGGAGGATTTGCCGCTCCTGCTGGACATCTGCAGCAACATCGGCGGCAAGAGTTTCTGCCCGCTGGGCGATGCGGCTCTGGGGCCGGTGCGCTCTAGCATCGCCCATTTCCGCGACGAGTACCTGCAACACATTCGCGACAAGCGTTGCCCATACCAGGATTAGCAAGAGTACCTGCGTTTCTACACCAATGAGGTAGGCGCTGCATGGAAGTTCTGGTGAATGTAACGATAGACGGTCAACAGACGAGCGTCCGCGCCGGCACAACCGTGCTGGATGCCGCGAAGCAACTCGGCATCACCATCCCGACCTTCTGCTACTACGCCAAACTGGTGGGCATCGGCGCGTGCCGCATGTGCCTGGTGGAAGTGGAGAAAATGCGCGGCCTCCAGACAGCCTGCACGACCAAAGTGCAGGAGGGCATGGTAGTCCGCACCAACACGCCGGAGGTCATCAAGACGCGCCAGGGCGTGCTGGAGTTCCTCCTCACCAACCACCCGCTGGATTGCCCCATCTGCGACAAGGGCGGCGAATGCGATTTGCAGGATCAGGTCTTCCGGTTCGGCGGAACCGTCAGCCGCTACGTGGAGGAGAAACGCCACAAGGCGAAGGCAAAGCCGCTGGGGCCTTTCGTGATGAAGGACGAGGAGCGGTGTGTCCTGTGCCGCCGTTGCATCCGCTTCCTGGAGGAGTGGCCGGGCGATGTGGAACTGGACGCCTTTGAGCGCGGGCGCAACACCGTCGTGGACACGTTCTACGGCCGCCCGCTCACGTCGCCGTTCTCGGGCAACATCGTTGACCTCTGCCCGGTGGGTGCGCTGACCAGCATCCCCTTCCGATTCAAGGCGCGCAGTTGGGAACTCCAGCGCACCCCCAGCATCTGCACGCTGTGCGGCGCGGGGTGCAATCTCACGCTGCACGCTAAGGCCAACCGCCTTCTGCGGGCCGTGGGCCGCGAGAACCCGGATGTGAACGACGAGTGGCTGTGCGACCGCGGGCGCTTTGGGCAGGACTACGTGCGCAGCGACCAGCGCCTGAAGACGCCCATGATCCGCAAGGACGGCAAACTCCAGCCCGCGACATGGGACGAGGCGCTGGCCTTTGCTGCGCGTCGCCTCCAGGAGATTGCCCAGACGGCCAACCCGGACGTTGTCGCGGCCATCGGTTCGGCGCGCGCCAGCAATGAGGCCAACTACGTGCTCCAGAAGTGGGCCCGCGCCGTCGTGGGCACCAACAACGTGGACTTCGCGGGGCGGCCTGCCGATGGGGCCGCGCCTCTGTCGGCGGTAACGGCGCCCCTCCGCGCCGGCGTGGTCGTGCTCCTGGGCGTGGACCCGCTGGGCGACGCGCCAATGGTGGACCTCTGGATTCGCCGCGCTGCGCTCACGAAAGGCACCCGCGTCATCGCCATCGGCCCCAAGCGCCCCGTCGTCAGCCGCTACGGCATCTGGCTGGGGTGCCGGCCGGGCACCGAATCGGCAGTCCTCGCCGCGCTGTTGCACCTGCTGGCCCGCGACGAGCGCGTGCAGAGCGCCAGCCACGCCGACATCGCCGCGTGGACGAAGGACTACGCGCCCGACCGCGTGGCCGAAGCCACCGGCGTGAGCGCGCAGGATATGAAACAGGCCGCCAACTGGCTCGCCGAAAAGGGCGCGCCGCTGGTGCTGTACGGTAGCGGGGCAGACCTGCCGCCCGTTCGGAATCTGGTGGCGCTTTTGGGCGGCGAGGCCGGCTACCTCGCGCCGCAGCCCAACGCCTGGGGCGCGCTGCTCATGGGCGCCGTTCCGGATCGCTACCCGGGCGGCGCGTCGGTGGAAGACGCCAAGGCCCGCGACAGTTTCGGCAAGCGTTGGGATGCGAAACTCTCGCCGCGCAAGGGGCTGGCCCTGCGCGAGATGCTGGCCGGCTGCCGCGAGGGCACCGTCCAGGCCATGCTCGTGGTGGAGACCGACCTGGTGCATGAGCATCCGGGCGCGGCCGAGGCGCTGCGCACGCTGCGGTTCCTGGTCGTTGTGGATCACTTCCTCACCGCCACGGCGGAACTGGCCGACGTGGTCTTCCCGTCCGCCGCGCCATCGGAAACGGACGGGACATTCCTGAACCTGACGCGACGGCTCCAGCGGGCGGCCCAGGCGGTGTACCCGCCCAAGGGCGTGCGCCCGGCGTGGAAAATCGTGGCCGACCTGGCGAATGCGACCCCGGGCCGCGAAAAGAAGCGCGGCGCTGAGTCGCACTGGGACTACGAGGCGGCGCCCGAAATCTGGCGCGAGATCACGCGGGGCGTCGCCGTGTGCCGTGAGTGCACGTATGAAACCATCGGGGCCGCGGGCTGGCAACCCGAATCGGCGGCGGAGAAGGTCAAGCCCGCGTCCTTCGCGGTGGAGTACCCCGTCGCGCCCGAAGGCTATCCGTTGGGGCTGGCGGCCGGGCGGGCGCTTTTCCCGAACGCCGTGCCTGCCCGCCACTCGGCGACCCTCGCGCCTGTCCAGTGGGGCGATGCGCTGCTGATCCACCCGCAGGATGCCGAGGCGCGCGGCGTGAAGACGGGCGATGCCGTTCGCGTTGCCTCGGCCAGGGGGGCCGTGGTACTGAAGGCCCAGGTGTCGCCCGATGTCGTGCCAGGTTGCGTGTGGGCCTGCCAGGATTCGGTCGCGGCCGTCCTGGAAACGCCCGACAGGGCCACGTTCGTGAAACTGTCGCGTTCGTAGAATCGCAAGAACTCGGGGAGTGCACATGGACTGGATAGACACGCTGCTGATTCCGGCTATCAAGGCCATCGTGGTAACGTTGGGATTGCTGGTCGGCTTCGCCTACATGACGCTGGCCGAGCGCAAGATTTGCGCGCGGTTCCAACTGCGCTACGGCCCCAATCAGGCGGGGCCATTCGGCATCTTCCAGCCGATTGCCGACGCCCTGAAGGCCATCTTCAAGGAAGAGATCATTCCGGAGCATGTGGACAAGTGGCTCTACGTCCTGTGCCCCGTGCTGGCCATGGCGCCCGCCATCCTGGCCTTTGCGGTGATTCCCGTCGGGCGGCCCATCGTCATCGCCGGCCGCACCATCACGCTGCAACTGGCGGACATCAACGTGGGGCTGCTGTACCCCATGGCCGTGGCCGGCCTGGGCGCCTACGGCATCGTGCTGGGCGGGTGGTCGTCCAACAACAACTACTCTCTGCTGGGCGCGCTGCGCACCACGGCGCAAATCATCAGTTACGAACTCCCCATGGCCCTGTCGCTGGTGTCGCTGGTCGTCGTTACCGGCACGCTGCGGATGAGCGGCATCGTGGAATACCAGGCGGCGCTGCCCCTCATCGTGCTGCAGCCCATCGGCTTCCTCATCTATTTCATCTGCGGCCTGGCCGAGACCAACCGCTCGCCGTTTGACTTTCCGGAGACGGAGAACGAACTCATCTCCGGCTACAACACCGAGTACGGGGGCATCAAGTTCGCGCTGTTCTTCATGGCCGAGTACATCAACATGATCGTGGTGAGCGCCCTTGTCGCGACGCTGTTCCTGGGCGGCTGGCAGGGGCCGATTCTCCCAGGGTGGCTCTGGTTCTTTATCAAGACGGCGGTCATGCTGTTCGTGTTCATCTGGGTGCGCGCGAGCCTGCCCCGTGCCCGTTACGACAAACTCATGCACTTCTGCTGGAAGTTCCTGACGCCGCTGGCCGCGCTCAACCTGCTGGTTACGGCGGTCGTCGTGCTCATCCTTCGCTGATTGAAGGGCGGGGCGAATCCGCCCTGCGTTGACAGAGGTGGGGCATGTCCATAGTCAATGTGCTCAAGGGGTTCTACGAGATCCTGAAGGCGATGGCGGTTACGCTGAAGTATTTCTTCACCAAGCCGCTCACGGTTCAGTACCCGAAAGAGAAGATCCGCCTGTACCCGCGCTTTCGCGGGCGTCATGAATTGCAGCGTCGCCCCGACGGGCTGGAGTTGTGCGTGGGCTGCGGGTTGTGCGCGGCCATCTGTCCGGCCAGGGCCATCTACGTGGAGGCGGCCGAAAACACCGACGACGCTCGCTACTCGGCCACCGAACGCTACGCGCGGCTGTACGAGATCAACTACACGCGCTGCATCTTCTGCGGGTTCTGCGAGGAGGCCTGCCCCACAGGCGCGCTGAAACTGGGGCACGAGTTCGCACTGGCGAGGGCGTCGCGCGGCGACCTGGTTATGGGCAAGGAGACGCTGCTTCAGCCCGCGACACCCCATGCGATCATACTGGAGGATTGAACAGCATGCTGGAGATCATCCTTTTCGCGTGCTTCGCGCTTGCGGCCATCGCCGGAGCCATCTGGGTGATACTGGGCAAGAACGCCACGTGGAGCGCGTTGGGGCTGCTGGTGAACTTCTGCGCGCTGGGCGCGCTGTACATTATGCTGAACGCCCCGTTCGTGGCGCTGATTCAGTTCATCGTGTACGCGGGCGCCATCGTGGTGATGTTCCTGTTCGTCATCATGTTCCTGATGGTGGCGCGGGGCGAAGGCGAAGACAGGCGGCTCGTCCAGCGGTACGGGGGCATCGCGCTGGCCGTGCTTCTCGCGGTGGGCCTGCTGTACGTGGGGCTGAACGCGGCCATGCCGCGCGCGCCGCTGCCCGCCACGCCGCAGGACAACGTTCAGATATTGGGCCTGATGCTGTTTTCGCAGTATCTGCTGCCGTTGTGGATGGCGGGGGTACTGTTTCTCATCGGGATGATCGCCGTCGTCATGCTGGCTAGACGCCGGCGGGAGGCTTAGCAGCGCCGCACGCAGGCGCGGGCGAATCGGACTTGGACAGGAGAAAGAGATGTCGCTTTCTTCGCTTCACTACTTTATCCTTAGCGCGATTCTGTTTGCTATCGGCGGCATCGGCGTGCTGGTGCGCCGCAACGTCTTCGTCATCTTCATGTGCGTGGAGATGATGCTCAACGCGGTGAACCTGTCGCTGATCGCCTTCGCGCGCTACCTGAACGCACCCGATGGGCAGTTGCTGGTGTTGTTCGTGATGGCCATCGCCGCTGCCGAGGTGGTGGTGGGGCTGGCGATCTTGGTCGCGCTGTACCGCAAACGTCCCACCACGGACGTGGACGAGATGAACGTGCTGCGAGGGTAATGGCCTGTCCAGCGTGATGGGAGGGTGATCTGATGCGCGTAGGGGCGACGCACGCGTCGCCCCTACGGCCAGCGCCCAACGCTTCAGCGTCGGGCGGGGTGAATGCAGTCGCGCGGGGGTGAAACCCCCC
>JACIWU010000015.1 GCA_014360805.1 Chloroflexota bacterium | reverse complement strand
AAATGGACAAAGCCCTGCGGGCTACCCCAGCCCCAACGGGGCTTCGCACCCTCAGCGCGGGGGTTCAGCCCCGCGCGCCACCCCGCACACGCGCCTTCGCCCGAGGCTAAAGCCATCGGGCTAAATGGACAAAGCCCTGCGGGCTACCCCAGCCCCAACGGGGCTTCGCACCCTCAGCGCGGGGGTTTAGCCCCGCGCGCCACCCAGCCCCAACGGGGCTTCGCACCCTCAGCGCGGGGGTTCAGCCCCGCGTTGACTGCCACGGCGCTACCAATGATCCGACGCAGCGGGCCGGGCGCGGCGCCGTGGGGGCTGTACCACCTCGGCCTGCGCGCCCTCGTCGGCCAGAGGCGCGACCAGAGCCTTGCCGGCCAGCCCGAGTCCCTGGGCCGCGCGAGTCATGCCCTCGGCAACCGCAGGCGCGTTGCCCGCGCACAGGGCGATGACGGTGGAGCCGGCCCCACTTAGGAAGACGCCCAGCGCCCCCGCTTCTCGCGCCGCGTCAAACAGCGCAGGCATCGCCGGGAAGATGGCCTCGCGGTACGGCTGGTGCAGCCGATCGCGCGTGGCGACGTCCAGCACGTCGTAGCGACGGCGGACCATGGCCGCGACGAGCAGCGCCACCCGCCCCATATTGAACACGGCATCCGCGCGCGGCACCTGCGCCGGCAACACGCGCCGCGCCTCGGCGGTGGGCATGGGGAAATCCGGCACGAACAGCGCCGCCGTCAGGTCTGGCGGAACGTCCAGCCGCTCGTAGATGAGACCCTGCTCGTCCTGCACGGCGATGACCAGCCCGCCCAGCAGCGCCGGAGCGACGTTGTCGGGGTGGCCTTCCAGTTGCGTGGCCAGGGCCAGCAGGCGGTCGGTGGGGAGCGGGCCACCGCACAGGGCGTTGCCCGCCACCAGCCCGCCCACGGTCGCAGCGGCGCTGGACCCCAGGCCCCGCCCCAGCGGAATCTGGTTCTGCAACTCAATGGCGACGCCAGGCAGCCGCTCCTCGGCTTCCTGGAAAGCCAGGCGCATGGCGCGCAGGACGCGGTTTTCCTGGCCCCACCGCAGATCTTCGGCCCCCTCGCCCTCAATCCGCACGCTCAAGCCGCCGGTGGTGGTGTACACGGTTACGGTGTTGTACACGGCCAGCGCCATGCCCAGGCAATCAAACCCCGGGCCCAGGTTGGCCGTGGTGGCCGGCACCCGCACGACGACCTTGCTCCCTACCATCCCAGCACCCCCTCAATCTCGGACAGGTCGGGCGCGACCTCGGTGGGCCGGGGCGCGGCGGCCAGCGCGGCGTCGGGATCCTTGAGGCCGCTGCCGGTGAGCACGCAGACGATGCGGGTTCGCGGCGGGATGCGCCCCTGCCCGGCCAGTTTCAGCACGCCGGCCACCGACGCCGCGGATGCCGGTTCGCAGAAGATGCCCTCGGTCTGCGCCAGCAGGCGCTGGGCACTGAGGATTTCGTCATCGCTGACAGCCTCTATCAGGCCGCCGGATTCGTCGCGCGCTGCCACGGCCCCCTGCCACGAGGCCGGATTGCCGATGCGGATGGCCGTGGCCACGGTGCGCGGCTCGGCGACCGGTTCGCCCCGGACGATAGGGGCCGCGCCCTCGGCCTGGAACCCCCACATGCGCGGCAGCGCGCGGATGTGTCCCGCTGCCTGCCACTGGCGGAACCCGCGCCAGTAGGCCGTGATGTTGCCTGCGTTGCCCACGGGGATCGCCAAAATGTCGGGCGATTTCCCCAGCGCCTCGCAAATCTCAAAGGCGGCGGTCTTCTGGCCCTCTATGCGGTAGGGGTTCACCGAGTTCACCAGCGCCACCGGATGGCGCTCCACCAGTTGCCGCACGAGGGCCAGCGCCTGGTCAAAGTTGCCGCGGACGGCCAGCACGCGCGCGCCGTGCATCAGCGCCTGGGCCAGTTTGCCCAGCGCGATGTGGCCGGCGGGGACGATGACGATGGCCTGGAGGCCGGCGCGGGCAGCGTAGGCGGCAGCCGACGCGGCGGTATTGCCCGTGGACGCGCAGATGACGGCCTTCGCCCCGTCCTCGGCCGCCTTGGATACGGCCACCACCATCCCGCGATCCTTGAACGAGCCGGTGGGATTGCACCCCTCCACCTTGAGCCAGACATCGGCGTGGAGCGCCTCGCTGAGGCACGGGGCGGGAACCAGGGGCGTGTCGCCCTCGCCCAGCGACAGCGGCGGCGTGAGTCGGGTGAAAGGCAGATAGTCGCGGTAGCGCAGCAGAATGCCGGATTTCATAGCCGTCTCCTTGCCGCGCATTGTACTCGCAACGCGCGCACCCCGTCAAGACGCCAAACGCAACGGGGGTCGCTGTTCCGGGCGAGAATGGCCGGGCATCGTCAGGTTGGCGAAGGCGGAATCTGCAAGGTGCAACGCACTTCCGGAGTGAGTCGCGCCTGTACCCACGCCGCGAAAAAGCGAGTGGGGCCGCATCTGTGGGGGCAGGCCACAAGCCCGCGCTACAGGAACACAAACGGGAAGATGAGCCTGTATGGCAGTGGCGGGCGCGGCGTCGCAGAGGGCACAGGCATGGCCGTGGGCGTTGGGGTCGTAGTCAGCGTGGGCGTCGGCGTGGGTGTCCACGTGGACTCGCCCAGGTGCCCGGCCAGCACGGCCACCGTCCCCAGGCTGGCGCGGGCCATCGCCGTGTAGTACGGCACGTTGAACGCGCTCACCCGGTCGCGCGTGGTGTGATAGTGGGCGTTGAAATCCTGCCAGTCCTCAATGGCCAGCACGGCAGGGTAGCCGTAGGTCCAAAACGACGAGTGGTCGCTCGCGCCGATAGAGCCGGCTCGCTTGACCTCGGGCGTGAGCGGCAGACCGTAGTCGGCGACGACGCCCGCGAAGGCAAGGGCCACCTGGTAACTGTCCTGGCGCATCCCTGCGTGCAGTTCCATGATAGGCGCGGCGTCGGAGTCCCACGCCAGCATGTCCAGGTTGACCACGCCGACGATGTTCGCATTGCTTGCCCGTTGCAGTTGGGCGTAGGCCAGACTCCCGAGCATCCCCTGCTCCTCGCCCGAGAAGTGCGCAAAGCGGATGGTGTAGGCAAACGCGTGGTAGCGCAGGATTTCGGCAGCGGCCATCACGGCGGCAGTGCCGCTGGCGTTGTCGTCGGCGCCGGGCGCCCAGAACATGGGCTGCTCGGAGACGTCGTCAAAATGCGCGCACAGGATGACGATTTTGTCTGGCTGGGTGGCGCCGGGGAGGGTCGCGATGACGTTGGGCCAGTTGCCATCGCCGTAGCGCTGCACCTCCACCGCCAGGCCGATGCGCCGGTAGAACTCCACCAGGTACTGCGCGGCCTCCTCAATGTGCGGCGAGCGCGAATAGCGGGTCATGAGGGTGTGGGGCGTGGGCGGGTCGCCCAGGTACACCACCGCCTCGCCGCTGAGTTCGGACACGTAGCGGATGAGGGTGTCGCTGCTCATCAGCGCCATCATGTTGGCGATGGCGGGGTCATAGGCGGCGGGCTGCTGGGCCGCGGCGGGGCCGAGCAGGGCCAGGATGAGCGCCAGCGCGATGGCCAAAGGGAGCCAGGAGCGGCGCGACCTGGGGGGCACGGTGGGCAACGGCGACAGGGTATCGGTCATGGCGCGATTCTCCTTGCGCGGGCATTGTAGCACGAGGGCCGTGCGCAAACAAAAACCCGCGACGCACCCCATGGGCGCGTCGCGGGTCGGGCGCGATGCGAGACTAGCAGCAATGGCCGTGTTGGGGATGGCCTTCGTGCTGTCCCTGGGCCTGGCGCAGGTAGCGCTCGGGGTCTTTGTCAAATGCCACTTTGCATCCCTGTGCGCAGAAGTAGTACATCTGGCCCTCGTATTCGGTTCTGGCGGGCGCGGTCTCAGGATCCACCATCATACCACACACCACATCTTTCACTTGAGCCATGATTCATGCCTCCTTACACTTGAAGTCGCTTTCGGATCTCCTCAAACTGCTCGACGTTGATCTCGCCCGCGGCAAGCCTACGGCGCGCGATCTCAATGGCATCGCCTGCTGTGCCTCGCGGCGTGAATTGTCGCACCGCCCAGCGCACGCCCACAACCCCCAGCACAACGAGGCCGATCAAAAGCAGGGCATTCAGAACCAATCCGATGATGACCGGACCTCCCCAGCCTCCCAATCCCCATCCAAGTCCACCACAACAGAATCCCATGTCTCCCTCCTAGTTATCCAAGTCTGGCGCGAAGTTCATCATACTCATCGCGGCTGATTTCCCCGCGGGCCAGTCGCTCGTCCAGAATCTGGCGCGCATCGGGCTTTCCTCGGGAGTCCGCTGACGAAAAGCCGCTCGCCTGTCGCACCAGCAAAGCCGCGCCGCCCGCGATAAGGGCGATAACCACTCCCCAAAGCAACACCATTCCGAATGCTCCTAGTCCCATCATAAAGTCTCCTCCCTTTCAGACTCACCCCCTGCCTCCCTACATCTCTACGCGCGGCGGGGCTTATCTCTGTCTTCTGCGTTGAGTTTAGCACGTTAAGGAGCAAACCACATGCGCCAAATGGCGGAGACCAGGATAGGGAGAATAGCGCGGGGCAACCGCAGAGGTTGCGGTTCCCTGGGCAATCTCAAGGCAAGGGTCGGCATGACAGTGCGCAGGCGTCATCTAGACGGGAATGCGACTTCTACCCGCCATCATGATGCCCCACTGCGCCCAACAGCACGGCTGCCCATGTGCGCGGCCAACCGCTGACACAAACGCTTTTTCCCATCACTCCGACGCCCCGCCCAACCACTGCCGAATCCAGGCGTCCAGCCGCCCCGACTCGCGGAAGTCCACCAGCGCCGCGTTGACCTCGCGCTTCAGCGTGGGCGCGTCCAGCGGCAGGGCGATGACGTAAGGCTCGTCGGTCAGGAGCGTATCGCCGAGCGCGAACCCCGAGTGCGCCGCCACGAACTGAAGCGCGCTCACGCCGTCCAGGATGGCGGCGTCGGCATCCCCGTCGGCCAGCGCCTGGCCCACCTGCGCCACCTCGTCCACGGTTACCAGCGCCATCTGCGGGAAGCGCCGCTGGAGCGTCCGCGCCTCCACGTCGGCGCTGGAGCCGGTCTGCACCGCCACGCGCCTACCCGAAGGGTCGGCCAGCGTCGCCAGGACGTCGGGCCGCGCCACCCATCGCAGGCCGGCGTTGAAGTACGAGTATGAGAAGGCGAAATCCTTGCGCAGAAACGGGTCATAGGGCAGCGCCGACACGATGAGGTCAAACTTCTCGTTGCGCAGCGCGTCGTACAGGCCATCAAACCCCACGTTGGCAATCTCCAGCCGCACGCCCCACCGTTCGGCCAGCGCCTGGGCCAAATCCACGTCCAGGCCGCGGAACCGCCCCTCGCCGTCCACGAACTCAAACGGTGGGTAACTGGCGTCCATCCCGACGCGCAGCACACCCTCGCGTTGGATGCGCGCCCAGACCTTGTCGGCCTGGCCGCCGCCGAGCAGGCGCAACAGGACGACCGCCGCCACCGCGACGGCCACTCCAACCCCGATGAGCCACCGCTTGCGAGTCATGGTATCTCCTACGTGAGCCACCCCTCGCCTCTGGCCGTTGGCCGACCAGATGACCTCCCATCGTAGGCTAAAGGCCAACGGCTACTCACGCTCGCTTTTTCATAAGAACGCACGATGTGGTAACATAGCGCCAGGAGGCCCATCGGGAGGTCGCACATTCGGTTGGCGCTGCTCTCTCGGCGGCCATCGTAGGGCAAATTGGCAATTTGCCCTACGTCTAGCGGCCCCCTGCTCTGACGGGCCGAACTCAAGATGCGAGTGTTCTATTGGAGTAGCGAGATTCAATAATGGCCACTGGCCAACGGCTAATGGCCCGCATACGCCTCTTGCAGCGCCCGATACACCGGCTTCGCGACGAAATCGGACGTTACAAACGTGAACGCGTCCTGATAGGTCAACTGCGGGCGCGGGAACCGCAACACCCAGAACACCAGCGCCCGACACCACGGCCAATCCTCCAGCGCCATGCGCGCCGCCTCCACCGAGTAGGCGATGCGCTGCGCCGGCTTCACCGCCTTGGTCCAGCGCGGGTGGTCGTTCCAGCCCGTCTCGGTGATGTACACCGCCTTGTCCCCGTCGCCGTTGGCCTCCATGAGGGCGCGCACCAGTTCCACCCGACGGAAGTTGACCTTGTCGGGAGCGGGCGGGTCGTCGGCGGGGAACCCCCAGCCGTAGGTGTGGGCGGCCAGGGCGTCAAAGTACGGCGCGGCGCCGGCGTCGTACATGGCCTGCAGGAACGCCAGGTCCTCCATGGCCCACGGATTGCCGGGCGGGGCCAGCGTGGGTGCGAGAGCCGGCGCCAGCACCGTAACCTCTGGCGCGGCGGCCTTGACGCGCGCGTAGGCCGTCTTGAGCAAGGCCGTGTACGCCTGCGGGTCGGGCGGGCGGTTGCCCCACTCGGCGGCCAGGTTCGGCTCATTCCAGATGACCACGTAGGACACGCGCCCGCGAAAATGCTCCACGAACGCCGCGGCGTAATCGGCGAAGTCGTCGTACCCATCGGCGTCCAGGTACGTGAAGGTGGTCTCCTTGGGCCGCGCCCACACCGGCACAAACCCCAGCCGCGCGATGACCGTCAGCCCCTGGGCTACCGCATGGTCCACCACCAAATCGGCGTGGGCCCAGTCAAAGCGGCCCTTCTCCGGCTCGTAATAGGCCCAGGGGAAGTACTCCACGATCCACGGCGCGCCCATCTCCCGCACCATTTGAAGGGAACGCTTGATCTTCCACGGTTCCACCTCATCGGTCAGGCGCGTGTGCAGGCCGAGTTTCGGGTTGCGCGTCAGCACCGTCTGTTGCAGCCCCGGCACCACCAGGGGCGCCGGCGGTCGGTCCACGGCCCGCCACGCCACGATGGCCAGCACCGCCGCCAGGATGCGCGCCCAGACGCGGCGCGTCGCCGAGATGCGCCGCAGGGGGTTGTTGTGCGCGTAGGAAGTCATGGGCATCCGGCCTTTGGGTATGGTACAGGCATCATACAGCGGCGGGCGCGGCAAGGCAAATGCGCCTAACGCCTCGCTGCGCTCTCGCCCGCCACCCAGCCCGTGGAAAACGCCGCCTGTAGGTTGTAGCCGCCGGTGTCCGCGTCCAAATCCAGCACCTCGCCGCAGAAGTACAGCCCCGCCACCCGCCGCGACTCCATGGTGCGCGGGTCTACCTCGCCCAGCGCCACGCCCCCCGCCGTAACAATGGCCTCGCGCAGGGGCCGCTGCCCCACCACCGTCATGCGCAAATCTCGCAGCAAGCCGAACAGCCGCGCCCGCTCCTGCGCCGTGATCTGGTGCGCCGGCTTGTCCCCAGGCACGCCCGACAGTTCCACCAGCACGTCCACCATCTTGGCCGGCACCAGCCCCTTGACGATGGAGCGGAAGGTTCGCTTGCCGTGGGCGTCCAGGTCGCGGCGAAGTCGCGCATCCAGTTTCTCGTCCGACAGCGCCGGCTTCAGGTCCACGCCCACCTCCACCCGCGTGTCGGGCGAGGGGCGAGAGGCCAGCGCGGGATGTCGGCTCAGCGTCAGGATGATCGGCCCCGACAGGCCGAAGTGAGTAAAGAGCATCTCGCCGAACTGCGACGCAACGGGTTTCCCGTCCACGTACAGCGTGGCGCGCACGTTGCGCAGCGAAACGCCCATCATACGCGGGACCCACGGCTCGGCGGTCTCCAGCGGGACCAGCGCGGGGCGTATGGGGACAATCGTGTGCCCCACCGACGCGGCCAGGCGGTAGCCGTCGCCGGTGGAGCCGGTGCTCGGGTACGACGCGCCGCCCGTGGCGAGGATGACGGCCCGCGCGCGGAACTCGGCCTCGCCCGCGCCCACGCCGACGACGCGCCCGCCTTCCACCAGCAGGCGGTCCACCGCCGTCTTGTAGCGCACGCGGACGCCCGCGTCCTGGCAGTAGCGGCGCAGCGCCTCGGCCACGTCGGCGGCCTGGTTGGACTCCGGGAACACGCGCCCGCCCCGCTCCACCACCGTCGGCACGCTCATGCGCGCGAAGAACGCCCGCAGGTCGTCCACGAAGAAGCGGCCAAAGGCGTTGTACAGAAACCGCCCGTTCGGCCCGAAGTGGGCGATGAATTCGTCCAGCGTGGCCACGTTGGTCAGGTTGCAGCGGCCCTTGCCGGTGATGCGGAGTTTGGTGCCCAGGCGCGGCATCTTCTCCAGCAGCAGGACGTCGGCGCCGAGTTCCGCCGCGCGCCCCGCCGCCATCATCCCCGAAGCGCCCCCGCCCACAACGATGATGTCTGCCGACGCAACGAACCCCTCAGTCATCGTCCCCTTCCGCAAGACACGCGCTCAACGCCCACCGCAGAGCGGGCGGGCTGAAACCGCAAACGGACACGAATCTCCACGAATATCTCTTGCCCGTTCGCGTAGATTCGTGTTATTCGTGGATTCCGTTACTCTACCATCCCACGGCGCAGCCGTCCTTGCGCGGGTCCGAGCCGCCCCAGAGCGCGCCGGTCTCCGGGTCCACGGCGATGACCTGCCCCCCGCCGAAAAACCACTCCCCGAACACGGTCGCCTGCACGTCGTGGCCCAACGTCGCCAGCGCCTTGCGCAGGCCCAGCGGCGCGGTCCTCTCCACGTCCACGCGGCGGCTCCCCTGCTCGTCCACGCGGAAGCGCGGAGCATCCAGCGCGGCCTGCGGATCCATGCCGAAGTCCACCATGTTCACCAGCACCTGCACGTGCCCTTGCGGCTGCATGAACGCGCCCATGACGCCGAAGCAGAGCCACAGCCGCCCGTCGCGCAGGGCCAGCGCCGGAATGATCGTGTGGTAGGGCCGCTTGCCGCCCGCCAGAACGTTGGGATGCCCCGGCTCCAGGCGGAACGACGTGCCCCGATTGTGCAGGCAGATGCCCGTCCCCAGCACTACGATGCCCGACCCGAACGGGTGGAACAAACTGTTGATGAACGACACGGCATTGCCCGCGCCGTCCACAACGCTTATGTAAACTGTATCGCGTGAAGCGGGAACCGTCGGGGCGGACAAGTCCAGCACGGCGTCGGGCCGAATGCGCGAGCGCAGCGCGTCGGCGTGCTCGCGCGACAGCAGGCGCGCCACGGGCACGTCGGCAAACGCCGGATCGCCCACATGCGTCAGCGCCTCGGCCAGCCCCAGTCGCACCGCCTCCACCATGCAGTGCCAGCGGGCGGCGTCCCAGTAGCCCATGCCGCCGATGTCGTAGCCCTCCAGGATGTTCAGCGCCACCAGCGCGGCCAGGCCCTGGCCGTTGGGCGGGTGCTCCAGCACCTCCACGCCGCGATACGTTGTGGCGATGGGCCGGCCCCAGTCGGCCGTATGCGTGGCCAGGTCGTCGGCGGTCAGGAAGCCGCCGTGAGCCTGCACGCAGTCGGCGATGGCGCGGGCGATGGGGCCGCGGTAGAAGGCGTCGGCCCCGCCCTCGGCGATGGCGCGAAGGGTACGGCCCAAATCCGGCTGGCGGTGAATACTGCCGGCTTTCGGCGCGGGCAGATACACGCGGGCTGCCTCGGCGTCGCGGGCCAGTTTGCGCGCGGCGTGGCGCCAGTCGCGGGCGATGATCGGCGTTACGGCAAACCCCTGCTCGGCGGCGCGGATGGCCGGAGCCAGGCACTCGCCCAGCGTCATCGTGCCGAAGCGACGTAGCAGCGCCTCCCAACCGGCCACCGCTCCGGGCACGGTTACGGCCAGTCCGCTATCGGATGGGATGGAACGCAAGCCCAAGCGGCGCGCCTCGTCCAGCGTGAAAGCGGCTGGGGCGCGTCCGCTCCCGTTCAGCGCGAACGCCTCGCCCCCTCCGCGCACGCGGCCGGCGGTCTCGCTGCGGGCCGGGGGTGAGGTCCACCACACCAGCGCGAAGCAGTCGCCCCCCACGCCGGTGGACATCGGCTCCACGACGCCCAGCATGGCGGCGACGGTTACGGCGGCGTCGGCGGCGTTGCCCCCGTCCATGAGCACGCGCAGCCCCTCCAGCGCGGCCAGGGGCTGGCTGGTGGCCACCATCCCGCGGGTGGCCAGCACCGGCGATCGCCGCGACGCGAACGACCTGCGGCCAACATCCATGAGCGCCTACCCCTGCCCCAGCAGGTCAAAGTGCACCTGCGGTTTGCGGCGCTCCACCAGGCCCTCGGCGGCCAGCGCCAGGCGCAACAGCGTCGGCTCGTCCCACGGGCGGCCGATGACCTGGAACCCGATGGGCAGGCCCGCCTGGGTGTAGCCCGCCGGGAACGAAATGGCGGGCAGGCCGGTCATGTTGGCGGGCGGCGCGAACCGCATGATCGCCATCAGCGTCGTGAGATCCGACTCGCCGCCGGCCAGCGCGGCCTGCGGAATCGGCGGCGCGGGGATGGCCGTCGCGGGCGTAACGATGGCGTGCACGTCGGCCAGGGCGCGGGCGAAATGGCGCATCAACCGCGTGCGCACCTGCTGCGCCTGGATGTAGTCGCGGGCGGTGAATTGCCGCGCCAGCGCCAGGTTGATGCGCACGTCCAAGCCGTGCTCGGCGTGATGCCGGGCGTAGGTGGGGGCCAGCGCCTGGGCCATCTCCCCCGCGATGGTGATGGTGTGGGCCACGCGCCCCGCCTCCAGGTCGGGCAGGACCACCTCCCGCACCTGCGCGCCCACAGCCGCGAACCGCTCCAGCAGCGCCTCGCACGCGGCGACGACCTCCCCGTCGGCGTGGCGGAACCAGGGCCAGAAGACGCCCAGGATCAGCCCGCGCAGGTCGGTGTGGTCCCAGTTGTCCAGCGTGGGCGCGGGCTGGTGCAGCGAATGGGGATCGCGCGGGTCGGGCCCGGCGATGACGGCCCACGCCAGCGCGCAGTCGGTGGCGGTGGCGGCCAGCGGGCCGATGTGCGCCACGCTCCAGCACAGGGGCGCCGCCCCGAATTCGCTCACCCGCCCGAAGGTGGACTTGATGCCTACGACGCCGCAGAAGGACGACGGGATGCGGATGGAGCCGCCGCCGTCCGCGCCGATGGCGACGGGACACAGCCCCGACGCCACTGCCGCGCCCGGCCCGCTGGAACTGCCGCCGGTGTAGTGGCGCGGATTGTACGGGTTGCGCGGCGTGCCGTGGTGCGGGTTCAGGCCCGTTACGCCGATGCCGATCTCGTGCATGTTGGCCTTGCCGATGAGGAGCGCGCCCGCCGCCCTCATCCGCGCCGCGACGGTGGAATCCTCTCGCGCCGGCTGCGCCCCCAGAAACGCGGTGCCCACCGTGGTGGGATAGGGCTTCATGTCCACCTCGTCCTTCACGGCGACAGGCACGCCCTCAAAGACGCTCCGCGCCGTGCCGTTGCGGATGCGCTCGGCCGACTCGCGGGCCTGGCGCAGGACGTCTTCCTCGTCCACGGCGATGATGGCGCGCAGGGGCGGGTCGGCGGCATCGCCGGTGCGGATGGCCTGAAGGGCGCGACGGGCCACCTCTTCGGGGTCGGTGCGCCCTTCGCGGTAGGCGCGGGCGTAGTCGTGGACGGTGGCGAAGCGGAAGCCGGGCGCGGGCTCCGGCGGCGCGGCGGGCCATTCCGACTCGGGCACGCGCGCGTCGGGCCGGGCGGGACTCTCGGCGGGGTGCAGCGGCAGGAACGTGGGCGGGTCGTCAAAATGCCGCTTGCGGAACTCGGTGAGGCCCGCGCTCTGGAACAGGCTGGGCAGCACCAGCCCGCGCAGGGGGCCTTCCACCACCGCGGCCATCAGGCGCAGCGGGAAGCCCGTCAGGTAGGGAAGTTTCACCGATTGCAGGTCGTAGACCGTTTCTTGGGTTTTCTCGTTCGTCATTTGCGCACCTCACGCTGATGTGGGAGGATTATAGCGCATCGTTTTGGGCACGGCAATGGATAGATAGACTCTCATCGAACGCGGTCCCAAAAAATAGGGCAGGTTTCCATACCTGCCCCCTTCGTTCGGCGGCTATGCAAAGCCGCCCTACGTATTTGGACGTTGCGCCACCAAATCCCCACCGGAGAAGATACACTACGGTGGTACATCGCACGCGCTTCCAAAGTGCGCTGGCGCCCGCCATGGGCATAGTTGCGACGCACTTCCGAAAGCGCGTCGCACCCTGGCCGCCAACGAAAGGCGAAGCCCCGAAGCAGTTCCCCTGCGCTCCATTCGCGTGGATTCGCGCGATTCGCGGTTGCGCCCTCACCACCCCACGCGAATCTCCTCGTCCAGCACGCACCGGTCCAGGGGCAGGCGCGCGCCATCCGGCAGCCGCGCCGCGAGCCGAGGCGCATCGCCCGGCCCGTAGAGGCCCACCGCCAGGCGATACACGCCCGCGGGCACGCCCTTCAGGCTCAGCACGACCTCGTCCGACACCACCTCGCCCGGCACCCACTGTGACGTGGGATACGCGCCGCCGCGCGGGGGCGAGTCGGACTGCGCGGGGATGTGCTCGGTGGCGGGGTCAAACAGGTGCACGAACACCTTGCGGTCGGCGGCAGGGCGCACCTGGGCCTGCCAGTGGAGCGTCAGGCGCAGCGCATCGCCCTCGCGCCGCAGGTCGTAGCCCAGCAGGACCACCTCCTCGCCGAAGTTCACGCCCACGCGGTGGCTCATCTCGGGGGCGGTGAACGTCCGCGTGCGCTCGCGGATGAGGAGAGGCGCGGCGGGGACGTAGGAGCCCACCTCGCGCCCGTCGGCACCCTCCAGCACGAAGGCCAGATGGTACTCGCCGTGAGCCAGATGCAGCGGCACGTCCACGGAATAGCGACGCGTCAGCAGCGCGTTGGCCGGAAGCGGCTTCTCGGTGAGCGGTGCGCGGTTCTCCCAAACCACTTGGCCGGCCGAGTCGCGCAGTTGCACCCGTAGGGTGTACGCCTGCGTCTGGGCCGCCAGGGTCGCCCATGTGGCGCGAACCGAGATTCGCTCGCCCTGCCACGCCTCGTCTTTGTCCACGTGGACCGCGCTCAACGCCCACCCTGCGCCCATCTGCGCCACGATGGGATACGTCTCGCGCACATCCACGAGGGTCAGCCGCACGCCCGGCACGGTCGCGACGCCCAGCGCCGCCAACGTGTTCGCATCGTACAGCACCACCTGGAGGGCGTACTCCTCGTCGGTGGACAGGCCCGGCGGCAAATCCAGGTAGTGGCGGTCCAGCACGGGCGCGCCGGGCGCCCACAGGGCCGTCGGGCTGAAGCCGTAGTTGGGCTGGCCGTCGTGCTGGGCCAGGATAGCGCCCGCCGAATCCAGCAGGCGCACCGACACGGCGTAGTTCTGGGGCAGTTGCCGCGACGCCTCCCACGCCAGGGCGACCGCCAGACGGCCGGGTTGGGTCTGCTCCGCCTGCGCCGCGCGCAGGAGGACGTCCGGGCCGAACGGCAGTTGGAGCGAGGCGCCCGCAGGCAGTTGGGCGCGACCCGACACAACCACAGGCTCCAGGTACGTCTGGCCGATGCGGTTGCCGCGCTCGTCCACGGGGGACACCTCGGCGTCGCCGGCCAGCAGGCGCACGCGGATCAAGTACGCTCCAGGCGGCAGCGTCGGCGGGATGCGCAGCGTGTGCTCGCTGCGCCCGGCGGCGATGGACGCCGCCGCGGAAGCCAGCATGTCGGGCACGCCGAACAACGGCGCGGCCATGCCCTCCAGCGACACCTCGGCGCGCAGGCCCTCGGCGCGCCCGTCCCATTCCAGCGCCACCGTCAGCGCATCGCCCGGGGCCATATCCCGACCCGACAGGCGGTAACGGAGCAAACGCGCGCCGCCTTCGTACCGCACGCCGCCCGGATTGTGGCCCAGGTACGGGCCTGCCGTCCAATCCATCGTCAGGTCGTCGGGGGCATAGCGGGGCGACGCCGCCGTGAAGACAAACCCGATGGCGACCACGGCGAGCAATGTGGCGACCGCCCACCCCGCGCCAACGACCCACGCGCGCCACCGCATTCCCGACGCCGCCAGCGTGAGGCACGCCGCCAGCGCCAGGAGCGACGCGACCTCGGCGGCGAGCCGCCGGCCCGTGCGCGCGAACCGCAGGGCCACCTCGTGACTGCCCTGCGGCACGGCCACGACGATAGCCCCCCACCCAGGCTGCGCCCCACATGGAACCTCGCGCCCGTCCACGAACGCGCGCCAGCCCGGATAGTACAGCGTCTGGAACGCGAGGCGCGCCTCCGCCGACCGCACATCCACGCGCCATGTCTGGACGGTGGAACGCTTCTCCCCTACAAGCGCGACGCTGGCGTCGCCGTCCAGCACGCGCGGCAGGGGCGCTGCGCCACCCCACAGGGCTTCGCCCGCATACGGGCGCGGGCTGGCGGCCTGGGGCAGGTACTCGGCGCGCACCGTGGAGCCCACGTTGCCCGTGAACGCCTCGTACAGGATGAGCCACTGGGGGGTGATGTCCGCATCGCCCACGTGCAGGTAGGTAGGTTGGATGGAGAGGATCGCACTCACCGCAACGAGGAGCGCCGCCCCCTGCGCGATCCAGGCGCGGCTAGGGCGCACGTCCCCAATTCGGCCGATGACCAGCGCCGCCGCCAGCGCCTGCACCGACAGGAACCGCCACGGGAACTGGGCGAAGGGCAACAGCGGGATGCGCTCCCACAGGGGCCGCGACAGGGGCGTGATGAAAACCGTCGCGGCGGCGACAAACGCCAGTGCCCACAACTCCCCGCCGTCAACGCGCCGCCTGCGCGCCCACGACACGACCATCCACGCGGCCCCCGCCACGGCCAGCGCCGCCTGCACCAGCCCCATGGCGAAGGGCGTCCCCGCCGCGTCCACCCGATACTCAAACAGCAGTCCACGCTGCACCAGATTGCCGGCGCGGAAGTGCTCGCCGTAGAAGAAGTAGCCCGTCGTCTGCACTTCCAGGTGAACCAGGTCGCGCTCGGCCAGCGCCGGAAACCAGAACCACGCGCTGAGGGCGAGGCCCAATGCCAGCGCCGCCACCGCCGCCGCAAGCCGGCGGAGACGTTGGCCACGCACCGCGAACCAGAGATACACGAGCAGCAGCCCCACGAACGGCGAGAAGATGAGCGCCGACACGTTGTGCGTCATCACAAGGCCGCCGAAGGCCAGGGCCGCAACGCCCATGCGCCGCATGGAAGGCGCTTCCCACAGGCGCACCAGCGTGAGCAGGACAAAGGGGTAGAACGCGAAGGCCCAGAACTCGGACAGGGAGTCACCGCGCACGTACAGGTTGACCAGATGGAACGGCGCGAAGGTGTAGGCGGCAGACGCCAGCAGCGCACCCCACGGGTTGGGCCACAGGCGCTTCGCCAGCAGGTACGCCCCCAGCCCTGCCGCCAGCAGCCCCAGCAGTTGCGCCCCCTTGATGGCGTTCACGTAGGTGAAGCCGAGAATCTTGAGCAGCGCGGCGATGTAATAGGGCAGGGCGGCGTAGAAGTTGAAGAACGGGTAGCCGTACCCGTAGGCGGCATCGCCCATCCACCGCACCGGGAAGACGCCTTCCTTCAGGGCGGCAACCAACTGGTGCACGCGCACGAGGAGAAAGGGGCTGTCGCCGCCGGCGCGGGTCTCCACCATCCCCCACGACGCCAGCAGCGGCCACCCCGCGACAACGCACAGAAGAAGCGCAACGACGAGGGGCCACTCTATTCGCCTTGCGCTTCTCCCGTGGTCTGCGAACATGCGCAACTTTCCTTCGCGGGCAGATGCCGCCGCGCCCGCAGCAGGCCCCGACTTGGCCTAGGACGGCTTGCGGCGGCGCAGGTATAGCCCCACGCCCAAGCCCACGGCGAGGGCCAGGGTCAGCAGGCCGCTGATTTCGTACAGGCCCTGCCCCAGAGAAGCCGCGGCCTTCTGCGGGGTCGGCGTGGGCGTCGGCGTACGCGTGGCGATGGGCGTGCGCGTGGGCGTAGGCGTCGGGGCGTACATGGCGCCGAACGCCAGGTCAAAGGCCGCGCCCGGCCCCAGACTGATGCCCCAGCCCGTCGGGCCGGTGGGCACGTAGGCAGCGGGGAACTTGCCCGTAATCACGTAGTTGCCCGGCGCGAGTTGGCCGTACACCTTCGGCTCGCTCGCGCCGTCGGTTGTGTACGTGTCCACCTGCGCGCCGTCGGCGGTCTGCAGCGTGAATTCCACGCCGGGCACCAGGGCCTCGCCCTCGTCGCGCTGGCCGTTGGCGTTGGCGTCCTGGTAGGCCAGGAGCGAGATACGGCCCACGACGGGCGTGGCGGTCGCGGTAGGCGTAGGGGTATTGGTAGGGGTGTTGGTCGCCTTGGGCGTGTTGGTGGCCTTGGGCGTATTCGTCGCTTTGGGCGTGGGGCGGACGATGGTCAGGCAGGTGTCGTCCCAATAGGAATCGTTGAACTTGACGCGATACTCGTTGCGCCCCCGCAGGAAGACGGTGATGGCGTTGGCTTGGGCTTTGGCCTGCACCTGGAGTTTGATCCACGTGTTGTACTGCATCACCTCGTCGGACCAGACCACCGTGCCCGCCGCGGCGTTGGTCCCGCCGGTGGGGTCAATGCCGATGGACACGCGGTAGTTGCCCGGTTCCACCACGGCGTCCGGATTGGGGTCCTGGCTGCTCCACACCTGCACCCACGCGGAGAAGGTTGCCACACTCCCCGCAGGCACGCTGACGCGCTGGAAGATGCCGCCGGTATGGGTGGCGTAGGTCGTGAACCACTTCTGCGCGAACACGCCCGAGTGCACGCGGCGCATCCCAAAGATGTGGGCGTTCTCCGGCTTGTACTCCGGCCGGCGCAGGAAGCCCTGTTCGGTCTCGGCGGGACTCCCGTTGATCCACCAGGGCTCCCATCCATTGGCGACTTCCACCTCGCCAGCGCCGCGCGCGCTGAACCCCTGCTCAAATCCCGGGTTGGCCAGCAGGTTGCCAGGACACGCGTCCTGCGACGGCGGGGCCGCCAGCACAGGCAGCGGGACCAGCGCCACCAGGAATGCGGCGATCATCAATGCATGGAGCGTTGTGCGACGAATCATGCCAATTGCCTCCTGAAATCAGGGATAAAGGATGACGCCGTCGCCCAGCGGCGCGCCTACGCGGTCGGCCACAGGCAGCCGCTGGAGCGATGGGAACTCGTACATGCCCACCACGACCCTGTCTTGCGTGGGATCAAAGGGCCGCGCCAATTCTACCACATGTCGGTCTACAATCCAATCTCCGGCCCGCCAGAAATGCGTTGGGTAGTAGCCGTCGGCGGCGGGGCCATCGCCAGTGCTCACAGGAAGCCCGACCTGCTCCACGTGGACGAAGACCACGTAGTTGGCGGCGGTGGGGTTCAGGCATTCCCACAGGAGCGTAACTGTCAGGCGGTTGCCGGACGGACTCAGTTCGGCGCCCGCCAGCCGGAACCGCTCGCCCACCACCGCGTCGGGCGCGGTGGGGAGCGCGTCCCGCTCCGACGCAGGGCGCGCGTCAATCGTGATGTTCACCAGGCGCGGCTCCTTGTCCAGGTCTCCGCGTTCTAGCGGGCCGGGCGTCGCGCGGATGGCGCTGCCGGCGGGCAGAAGGCGCAGGTGCTCCGCGTAGGACTCGTAGGGCCAGACCACCAGCCTTACGTGCGAAGCGGCCGCGGCGGATTCTGCCCCACCCAGCACGCGCACCGCGCCCGCGTCGGCCAGGAGAAATCGCAGGCTGGGCCACGTGTCCCACAGGCGGCGCGCCAGGTAAACCGTGCGGTCGCCGGCCACCGCGCCCGGCGGGGCCGTCCAGCCCCCCTGCCAACCCGCGCCGAGGTAGGCGTTCGTCTCCGCGGCCAGTTGGGCCGGCCCGGCCTCAAAGGCGTAGGCAGTGCCCGGGTCACGGGCGTAGCGCACGAAGTAGTCGCGCACGGTGAACGCCAGGCCGCCTGCCAGCAGGCCGGCCAGCACAAGAGCGGCCAGGCCCCGCGACGTGCGCCGATTCAGGGTCTCGCCCAGCCAGTGCAACCCCAGTGCGGGGAAGGCAAACAGCACCGGTAGGATGCCGACGCCACGCAGGAAATGCGGCGCGTCTTCGGCCAATAGCGTGGGCCCCAGCATGACCCCAACCCACAGCAGCACGAGTCGGTCCGCTTCGCTGCGGCGGGCGATGGCGACGGCGACGCCCAGGATGAACACCGCGCCCAGCAGGGGGTCAAACACGGGGCGGAAGGGCACGTTGTGGCGGGGGATGAAATCGCCCCGCACGTTGAACATGGCGGCCACCTTGATGGCATGACGGGCGAGGGTCCCCCACAAGTCCCCGCCGTTGATGGCCGGGTTGAACACCGAGACCTGCCCTGCCCGCTCGGTGAACGATGCCCAGTGCCCGCCCACGTAGGCGGCCAGCGGCGACAGGATGACAAGGGCCGACGCCGCGAAGATGAGCAGGCTCCGCCAGCGGATGGGCGGGGCATGCCGCCTGCCGCGCAGAGCCAGCCACGCCAGCAGGGCCAGCGGCGTGAAGCGCGCCGCCAGGTAGGTGTAGAAACTCGCGCCGTACAGCGCCCCCGCCACGGCGAACCGCCATCCCTTGCCCGTGCACACCGCCGCCCACAGTTGCCACAGCGCCAGCGCGGTGAACAGGGGCAGCGCCACGGCGCGGAACCCGATGCGGCTCAGTTGGATGGGCCAGACGGTGATGGCCAGCACCGCCGCCCCCAGCAGTGCGACGTTGCGACCGTAGAGCGCACGGAACAGCAGGTAGGCGGCGGGCACGGTGAGCGTGCCGAGGATGGCCGCGACGATGCGGATGGCGACGGGAGTCCGCCCCAGGAGGGCCACCGCCCCCGCGACCAGGTAGATAAACAGCGGCTCACGGCCGTTGTTCGCTTCAAAGAATACCGGCGTCGTGCCGCGCAGCACCTCCACGGCGTCCAGGCCGTTGTACGCCTCGTCGCGGTACAGGCCAGGCGGGAGGTCGCCCAGCCAGGCGAAACGGAGCGCGGCGGCGACGGCCACAACCAGAAGCAACAGGCCCCATTCTAAGGCTCTTGCCCGCGACCTGGGGGTCAAAGCGGAGTACCCTCCTCTACGCAGGGGCGACTGGTGGATCGCCCCTGCTGGTTTCGTTCCCTGCCGTTGCGCGCCCGCGTCTCGGCGGCGCAATCGCACCCTACGGTTGCGGGGCAGGCGGCGTGGGCAGCGCGATGAGCGGGGTCAGCCCTTCGCTGGGCAAGATGCCCCAACTGACGCCGGTCAACTGCTTGATGAACTCCAGTTGCAGGATTTGCGGGTACTTGTCCAGGGCCTTGCCGCGCTCCTCAATGGCCTGGGCATCGCCGCGAGCGCGCTCAATCTCCGCCTGGGCGTCGCCCTTGGCCCGCTCAATCTCCGCCTGCGCCTCGCCCTTCGCCAGTTCCACCATCTTCTCCGCCTGGTACGTGGCGGCCTGAGCCTGGTAGCGGGCGGTCTCTATCTGCTCCTGGGCGATCTGCTGCTGTTCAATGGCAGCAATGTAATCGTCATCAAAGGCGATCTTGCGGAGGGCAAAACTGTCCAGGATCACGCCCTTCTCGGCGAACAGAGCCTGAAGGCGCTCGGCGATGTCGGCTTCTACGTTGAACACGTCGCCGCTGTACAGTTGCTGCGCGGGATAGCGCTGCATGGTGAGGCGCACCACGCTGCGAGCGTGGAACTTCACGACGCGCTCGGTAACCATGGTCATGTTCTCGCCCACCTTGGCGTACACGTCGCGGATGTTCTGCACGGGCACGTAGAAGCGCACGCTGAAGGTTACGGTGATGGGCTGGCCGTCGGAAGTCTGCGCGTCCACGAAGACGTCGCGGAAATCGGCACGGCTCTCGCCGGGTTCGCGCGAGGTCTCATAGACCATGCCGCGGGTGCTGTAGCAGTTGAACTGTTGGGCGATGGGGATGCGGAAGTGCAGGCCCGGCCTGGCAACGCCGCTAATGTCGCCGAACGTGGTGATGGCGCACGCCTCGCCCGCGTCCACCACGCGCACGAAGCCGGACGACGCCAGGATGATGAGCAGCACGAGCAGGACGATGGCCAGCGGGCCGAGTTTGCGGGACATTTTGCCTCCTCCTGTGGGGACTTGGGTAACGAATCGGATGTTGGGCTTCTTTTGCATAGGCCGCCTCGCAGTACAGAGATTCCGAGGGGGAATTGTAGCAGAGGTGGGGGCGCAGGACAAATGCGGCGCGCCGCGGGGCTGGCAGCGCCTCCCCCTCCCCCTTGCCTCGCGCCGCGCCCCGTGCTACAATCCCCCATGCATTCGTCCCAGTTGCGGGATTCGTGGACGCATACCCGTACAGGAGGTTCGCCATGTCCGATCCGACGCTGGAATTCCTGCGCTCCGTCGTGGGCGCCGACAACGTCTCGGTAACCCAGGCCGACCGCGAGGCCCACTCGCTGGACGAGTCGCACCACCCGCCCCACCTGCCCGACTACGTCGTCTGGCCCGAAAACGAGGCACAGATCAGCCGCATCCTGGCCTACGCCAACCAGCACCGCATCCCCGTAACCGCCCGCTCCGGCGGGTCGTCGCTGGACGGCAACCCCATCCCCGTGTTCGGCGGCATCGTGCTGTGCTTCTACCGCTGGACGAAGATCCTGGAAGTGCGCCCCGAGGACATGCTCTGTGTCGTGCAGCCGGGCATCGTGTACGACGAACTGAACCGGCAACTGGCCCGCTACGGCCTCATGTACCCGCCCGCGCCCGCCAGCCACGACGTGGCCACCATCGGCGGGATGGTCAACAACGGCTCCGGCGGGATGCACGCCTTCCGCTACGGCGTTACCCGCGACTACGTGCTGCAACTCCGCGTCGTGCTGGCCGACGGGCGCATCCTGAAGATCGGCTCGCAGACCGCCAAGACCGCCAGCGGGTACGACCTGGTGCGGCTGTTCGTGGGCAGCGAGGGCACCCTGGGCATCATCACCGAGGTTACGCTGAAACTCCGCGCCATCCCCGAAAAGTCCGCCGCGCTGGCCGTGTTCCCCACGGTGCAGGACGCCGCCCGCGCCGCGTCGCAGATCATCGCCGCGGGCATCGTCCCCGGTGCTATGGAACTCATGGACGCCGAGACCGTCGCCTTCGCCAACCGCTACTGCCACCTGGACCTGCCCGAATCGCCCATGCTGGTCATGGAGTTCCACGGCACGCCCGCCAGCGTGCGCGAGGACGTGGAAACAGTGAAGGAGATCGCCGCCGAGTGCGGGTGCACCCTGTATCGGCCCGCCACCACTGCCGAAGAGCGCGAGCAGGTCTGGCAGGCGCGCAGCCAGGCCCACATGGCCGTCAAGGAACTGAACCGCGACTGCGTCGTTACCATCGGCGACATCGTCGTGCCCATCTCCAAATACTCCGACGCTGTGGCCCAGGCCCACGCGCTGGGCGAGAAGTACGGCATCCGCGTGTGCACCTTCGGCCACGCGGGCGACGGCAACGTGCACACCGACACCATCGCCCGCCGCGACGTCCCCGGCGAGCCGGAGCGCGCCCACCAGGTCCACGCCGAACTCATCCGCTGGGCGGTGGAGGTGGGCGGGACGTGCACCGGCGAGCACGGCATCGGGCTGGGCAAGCGCGAGTTCCTGGAACTGGAGCACGGGCCTGCGGTGGCCGTCATGCGCGAGATCAAGCGCCTGTTTGACCCCAACGGCATCCTCAATCCGGGGAAGATCTTTCTGGATTGAGCGCGGACATTCGCGTGTCCCACACCATGACGGCGGAAGATCGCGCGCTGGGCGTAGAACTGGAAGGACTGCTCCTTCGCCGTGGCGCGGCGCTGGTGGGATTCGCCGACCTCGCCGAGATTCCCCCGGAGGCCCGGAAGGGATTCCCCCGTGCCGTGTCCATCGCGGTCGCGCTGGACCCCGCTGTCGTGGCCGGAATCCGCCACGGCCCCACCCGCGCCTACCTGCAGGAGTACCATCGGGCGAACGCGCTCCTGGGCAACCTGGCGCAGGCGGCTGCCGACGCCCTGCGCGCCCGCGGATTCCGGGCGGCGTTCGGCGCGGCCACCGTGGCAGGCGTGGAGTTCGGCCACTACGACACGCCCCTGCCCCACAAGACCGTCGCCACCCGCGCCGGCCTGGGCTGGATCGGCCGCTGCGCGCTCCTCATCACCGAACGCTACGGCTCGGCGGTGCGGCTCATCACCGTGCTCACCGACGCGCCGCTGAACCCCGCCGCGCCCGTGGACGCCAGCCGCTGCGGGGCGTGCACGGCCTGCGTGGAGGCGTGCCCGGGCGGGGCCATCGCGGGTGGGCTGTGGCGCGCGGGACTCCCCCGCGAGGCGCTGGTGGACCCCGACGCCTGCTACCGCACGACGCGGCAATTCGCCCCGGCCATCGGCGCGGAGCCGAGCATCGGCATCTGCGGCGCGTGCATCGCCGCCTGCCCGTGGACGCAGCGATACGTCCACGCCACATGCAGCGGGGCGCAAGGCGAAGGCTGAAGTCGGCGCCGCGTCAGACACTAATGCGGTCTAGCGGCCCTCATCGGGCCTGCGCCAGCCAGAACCGGCTGGTCAGCGGAACTGTCTCGGACGGACAGCAGCCGCACAAAATACGGCCGATTGTACCGCTGGACGATGATGCACGGCACGTTGGTAATCACAGCGTAAAGCACCATGACAAGCGCCAGCCACAGGGGATTCCACAGGAAGAACAGCACCGACGAGGCGAGCGCGATGTAGTGCGTCAATTCAGCGCGACACGTTTCCTTCACCCATCGCCGCAGATACTCCGTATCGTGCGAGACGATGCGCCGCATGGAGAACCCGCCGCGAAATACGGGCCCTCCCGACGGGAGCCAGGACTTCCACGCCTTGACGCGGAACAGTTTCTCATAGATGCTTCCGCCGCGCTCCCATGCCCGCGTGCGATAAAGCCACTGGTCGGCGCCGAGTACGGAATCCGGCAGCCGAATCGCCAGGTACGCGATGGAAGGCTGAAGGATTGCCCAAGCGATGCTGTCCAGGACAACTGTCCATCCTATCGGCAAATCAATCACTGGCAAGGGTCATCTCCTTCCGCTTGTGCGAATCACGCGCCCTCTCCATGCAACGCGGCGGACAAGGTAGGTCAGGACTAGCGAGCGGGCCACGACGAGCGCGAAGAAGGCCAACGGAAGAGGGAACAGAACCGAGGCCCACCCCTTGAACCGGCCGATGCCCTTCAGCATCCGCCAAGTCGTCGCAGCATACAGTGCGTACACGACCGGCCCAACCCACATGGGCGACACCGACCAGAGCGACCTCAGCAGCGTGGACAACGCGCCAAAGCAACCTGAGATCCACACCGCTGCCAGGATGGAGAAAACGGGGTTCACAGAGAATGCGCCGTAGCCCATGCTCTTGCTCCACCCCTCCACAAGTTGCTGCCATCCCTGGCTATACATTCGGAACGAGATTATGCCCCGCCCCGCGTAGCATCGCACCGGCAGCCCGTGCCGCAGAAACTCTTTCGCAAGATGGACGTGCTCCAACACTTGCCCACGAACCGTCCGGTGTCCTCCCACCCGAAAGTACGATTCCCTGCTGCAGAGCGCACAAGGGCCGAAGGCTCCGCCCGGCCTGATACGGTTGCCCAACGGCGTGAAAGCCCCCACCGATGCCATGGTAATCAGATTGAAGAAGGCCGACATCTGTTCGTAGGCCTCCTCCGTTACATGGTATGGCTGCAGCGTCAGCAATCCTTGCCCTTCGTACAGGTCCAACAGCCGCGCAATCCCATCGGGTTCCAGCCATGTGTCGGCATCCAAGAACAGCAACACATCCCCCGTGCTTGCCTGCGCGCCTTGCCAGCACGCCCAGGTCTTGCCAAGCCATCCCTCCGGCAGCGGCTTGCCTGCGATGACCACTGCGCCCGCTCTTTGTGCCAAGTCGCGAGTGTCGTCGGAAGACTCATCGTCCACGACGATCACCTGGTGCGGCCTCACCGTCTGGCGCCGCAGGGACTCCAACAGCGGCCCTATCCGCTCCTCCTCGTTCCTTGTCGGCACGACTACTGAAACCGTCGGCGGATTCGTCCTTGCTTTTGCTTGGGCGTCCCCCGAGGTGGGGAACATCACCTTCCACAAGAGGAGCACACCAATGAGACAGGGAATTGCCTCTATGACGATCCGAATGTCAAGGACGCCGTCACTCACTGCGTATCTCTCTGAAGGGGGTGGAAACCACAGCCACAGGTTGGAGCGTCCGCTTCACCAGGGCAGGCCCCGGCAGCCCGCGCAAGGAAATGCAAACCCGCTGCGCGATGCCTGCTACATAGGTTGCATGGGGTACGAGAGCATCCGCAATGTCGCACATGGATTCCCGCAAGCCCCGCCCTACCAGATCGCCTTGCTCCGCACGTCCTCGGCGATCATCGCCATGAACTCGTCCAGCGGCTTCGCCTTCAGGTCCTCGCCCGTGCGCTTGCGGACGGCCACCGCGCCTGCTTCCATCTCGCGGTCACCGATGATGAGCATGTAGGGCACCTTGTCCAACTGCGCCTTGCGAATCTTGGCGTTCATCCGCTCGCTGGAGTCGTCCACAACGACGCGGTAGCCGGCATCCTTGAGGCGCTGCGCCACGTCGCGCGCGTAGGCGTTGTGGCGGTCGGCGATGGGGATGAGCACCGCCTGCACCGGCGCAAGCCATACCGGGAACGCCCCCGCATACTGCTCCACCAGACCCGCCACGAACCGCTCCATGGAGCCGAGCACCGTGCGGTGCACCATGACGGGACGGTGCGGCTGGCCGTCCTCGCCCACGTAGGTCAGGTCAAACCGCTCCGGGAAGTTGAAGTCCACCTGGATGGTCGGCCCCTGCCAAGCGCGGCCCAGGGCATCCTTCATCTTGATGTCAATGGCCGGCCCGTAGAACTTGGCCTCGCCCTCCATCCGCGTGAACTCCAGCCTCTCGCGCTCCAGCGCGCGCAGCAGCGCCTGCTCGGCCAGAACCCAGTTCTCGTCCGAGCCAACGTACTTGGCCTTGTTCTGCGGGTCGCGCACCGAGAGTTCAACCACATACTCGTCGTAGCCGAACGTCTTGAGCATGAACTGGGCCAGGTTGATCACGCCGACGATCTCGTCCTCCAGTTGGTCCGGGCGGCAGAAGATGTGCGCATCGTCCTGGGTGAACCCACGCACGCGCAGCATCCCGTGCAGCACGCCCGACCGTTCGTAGCGGTACACCGTGCCCAACTCGCCCCAGCGCAACGGCAGGTCGCGGTACGATCGCGTCTGCGTCTTGTAGATGAGCACGGCGAAGGGGCAGTTCATCGGCTTGAGTAGGTACTCCTGGCCCTCAATGTCCATGGGCGAGTACATGTTTTCGCGGTAGAAATCCCAGTGGCCGCTGATCTTCCACAGGTCCACGCGCCCGATGTGGGGCGTGTACAGGATTTCGTAGCCGCGGCGGAAGTGCTCCTCGCGCCAGAACTGCTCAATGATGCTGCGGATGCGCGCACCCTTGGGGTGCCAGTAGGCCAAACCTGCCCCGCCGATCTCATGGAAACTGTACAGATCCAGTTGCTTGCCCAGTTTGCGATGATCGCGCCGCTCAATCTCGGCCAGTTTGGCCAGATAGGCATCCAACTCCTCTTTGGTCGGCCAGGCCGTGCCGTAGATGCGCTGGAGCATGGGGCGCTTCTCGTCGCCGCGCCAGTAGGCCCCCGCCACGCTCAGCAGTTTGACCCCATCGGGGTTGATCTGGCCGGTGCTGGCCACGTGCGGCCCCGCGCACAGGTCCGTGAACCCGTCGTGGGTGTAGGTGGAGATGACCGCGTCTTCGGGCAATTCGCGGATGATCTCCAGTTTGTACGGCTGGTCGGCGAACATGGCCTCGGCCTCGCTGCGGCTGACCACGCGGCGCACGAAGGGATAATCGGCGCGGATGGCCTCGCGCATGCGCGCCTCAATCTGCTCCAGGTCCTCCGGGGTCAGCGGCCTGGGCAGGTCAAAATCGTAGTAGAAGCCATCCTCAATGGCGGGGCCGATGGCCAGTTTCGCGCCCGGAATCAGGTCCATCACGGCCTGGGCCATGACGTGCGATGCCGAATGGCGCATCCGATCCAGTTCGCTGTGCTCGTCCATGTGCTCGTCTTCCATCTCTCTCCTCCTCGCTTTCAGCCTCTAGCAGTCAGCAGTCAGCAATCAGCCTTCAGCCCCGGCTGTGGTGACGCCTGATCGCCGAGGGCTGACGGCTTGCAACCAAACAAAAACCCCACGCCCAAGGGGCGAGGGGTCGTCTCGCGGTTCCACCCAAGGTTGAGAGCGCACGCTCCCATCTCATTGCGCCGATAACGGGGCTTCCCGGGCGGCCTTACTTGCGGCATCGCGTTCAGGCGCCGGCTCGCAGGGGGTTTTCCCTCGGCCCGTAGCGAAGGGGGCTTCCAGTCAGCGACCCCCTCTCCCTGACGCCCGGCATCCGGGTACTCGTCCTGGTCATCGCCTCTAGTCTATTCCAGTGCAAAAAGTGTACCACGGGTTGGGGATTGTGTCAAGAATCAGAGTCGGGCAGGATTGTAACTGCGAATCGCGCGAATCCACGCGAATGGGGAACGTGCGACGCACCTCGGAGGTGCGTCGCACGTTGGATCCACGCGAGGGGACTTTCCAACTTATGCGGCCACTTGCCAGTTGATGCAGTTGCAATCACGAATCGCGCGAATCCGTGCGAATAGGGTTGGGGGGCCTGCGCCACGCCGCCCGAGTCTGAAGCCTCGGGCTAAACGCGCAAAGCCCTGCGGGCTGGGACCAGCCCCGAAGGGGCTTCGTTCCTTCAGCGCGGGGGTTCAGCCCCGCGCAGCGGTGGCCCGCCCGCCCCGCCCGAGGCCGAAGCCTCGGGCTGAACGTGCAAAGCCCTGCGGGCTGGGACCAGCCCCAAAGGGGCTTCGTTCCTTCAGCGCGGGGGTTCAGCCCCGCGCCGCCGGCGCAATGACACCGGGCCAAGCCCGGAATCACCGGCGGCCTCCCATGAGTCGCTCCACCTGCCTCGGCGTGGGCATAGCCGGAATGGCCCCGCGACGGGTGGTTGCCAGCGCGCCGACGGCGTTGGCGTAGCGGAGCACCTCCCGCAGGCGCGCCTCGTCATCCCATGCGTGCGGCGTCTGCAACAGGCCCTTCAGCATCCCCGCGACAAAGCCATCGCCCGCGCCGGTCGTATCCACGGTGCGCACCGAGAAGCCCGGAACATCGCCGCGCGTAGCGGGGGTTACGTATGAGCACCCCGCCCGCCCGCGCGTAATCACCAACAGGCGCAAGCCTTCGTGCCACAGGTGCCGCGCGGCCTCGGCTCCTTCGCCGCCCAGGAACGTTCGTTCCTCCTCGCTGACCTTGACCACATGCGCCAGACGCCAACCCTGTAGGATTCCTTCCCTCGCCGCGTCGGCGCTGGGCCACAGGGTCAGCCGCAGGTTGGGATCGTAGGAGACCACCAGGCCGGCGTCTCGGGCCGTTTGCGCCGCGAGAAGCGTCGCGCTGCGCGACGGCTCGCCGATGAGGCTGATGGAGCCGAAGTGGAACACCTTCGCGCCGCGAATGTAGGCGCGATCCACTTCGTCGGGACTGTAGAGCATGTCGGCGCTGGGGTGGCGGTAGAACATGAAGTCGCGCTCGCCGTCGGCGCGCAGCGAGACAAACGCGAGGGCCGTGCGCGCCTCGCCGCACCAGCGCACGGCCGTCGTGTCCACGCCGCACCAGCGCACGGCCGTCGTGTCCACGCCGAGGGCGCGAAGCGTGCGCACGAGGAAGCGGCCAAAGGGGTCGTCGCCCACCTTGCCCATGAACCCAGCCGACACCCCCAACCGGACCAGCGCCGCCGCGACGTTGGCCGGCGCGCCGCCCGGCGCCTTCTTGAAGGCGGGAGCATCTTCCAGAGACACCCCCGACACGGTCGCGACGAAATCCACCAGGATCTCGCCCAGGGTGATCACATCGGGCATGGGCTATCACCCTTGAGGATCGGGCGACGGGTGTGGGCAGTGCGCACGGTCTCTACCCCACCCACCGCCCGATGAGGTAGCCGATGGCCGAGACGGCAGCCGTCAGCACCGTGCCCCAGGCCAGGTCTATGACGGTGATCAGCACAGGCCAATCCTTGACCGTCGCCAGGTTGGTCAGGTCGTAGGTCGCGTAGGCGATGAGGCCCAGGAGCGCTCCCAGCAGCGCCGCCCTGCCCAACGACTCAGCCTCCAGCCCGGGCAGCACCGCAAAGACGAGCACGCCCACGACGTACAGTAGATAGAACAGAATCGCCGCGGGCCATACCGTCTTCGGGGTCATCAGGTAGCCTAGGTACTTACTGTACAGGTTACGCGCCACCACCCCCAGCCACACGCCGTCAATGGCCAGGAACGCAACGAACGTCAAGAGGTATAGTTCCACGTAGTTTGCGAACGTCATCGTCTTTTCTCCCTGGTGAGTTGTTGATTGGCGCGATTGTTTGCGCGATGCGTGTCCGAGCGCTTGCCGGCTACTCCACGAACAGAAACGCGTACCGATTCATCGTCTGGGTGTAGTCCGAGAGGACCTCAATGGGAAGGCCGATCTTGTGCACCGTGGTAAACACATCTATGGCCATGCCTTCCGGCGTGGGGCGGGCGAGTTTCGGGTGCTTGCACTCGGCGCGGACGCTGGCGCAGGTCCCGCATAACGAGCATGGCGTCGCGAGCAGCAGGAACGCCTTAGGATACCCCGCGAGGAACACGGCGCGCTCCAGGCCCATGAGCACGCGACCGACCTCCCGCCCCCACGGCCACCTGTCCTCTGGCTTGTCCACGGCCTTCGCGAAATGAAACACGGCGGCCATCGTATACTCGCGGATGAACTGGCGGCACTCGGCGACCGATGGCAGATTCGGCGGACAGGAGGCGCGGCGTCCAAAACTGTCGCACCCGTAGGCGCATTTCATCCGAACCCACTCGGCTACGACGATCTCCGCCGGGTCAATCCAGCGAAAATCGTGGAGCCCGTGCTTGTGGAATTGGGCTTCCAATTGTGCGCGATCGGCCATAGGCATCTGCTCCCGGTAGAATCCAAGTAGAACCTCAACAGCGCGCGGCCTACTTGCCCACTTTCTCCACGGGCCGGAACCGCAGCGCCGATCACATCAATTTCGCTACTCCAGTAGAACGCTCACATCGGCCTGTCGGAACAGGGAACGCGCTAGAAGTAGGGCAAATTGGCAATTTGCCCTACGATGACCGCCGAGAGAGCAGCGCCAACCGAACGTGCGACCTCCCGATAGGTCTGCTGGCACTACGCTACCGCATCAATCCGTGTGGATTTGCGTTATTGACGGGTTCACCAACAGAAGACCTCCCAAAGCCCTCACAGCCCGAGCCGCGACCTGGCCAGCCGAATCTGCTCCCGCACCGCGTCGGGCGCCGTGCCGCCCCGCGCCTGCCGCATCCGAACCGACCGCGCGAAGTCAAACACGGCGTACAGGTCCTCGCCGAACGCGGGATGAATCGCCCGATACTCGGCGAGCGGCATCTGCCCCAGCGCCACGCCCAGCGCCTCGGCCCGCCTGACCGCCTGGCCCACCAGGTGATGGCTCTCGCGGAACGGCACGCCGCGCCGCACCAGGTAGTCGGCCAGGTCGGTGGCCAGCATCCCGTCGTCCAGCGCGGCCCACATTCGCTCCGCGTTCACCTTGAGCGTGCGGATGATCCCCGCCGCCATGGGCAATTCCAGCGTCAGCGTATCCACCGCGTCAAAGAGCGGCTCCTTGTCCTCCTGCAAATCCTTGTTGTAGCCCGACGGCAGCCCCTTGAGCGTGGTCAGCAGGCCGGCCAGATGGCCGATGATGCGCCCCGCCTTGCCGCGCATGAGTTCCAGCGGGTCGGGGTTCTTCTTCTGCGGCATCAGGCTGGAGCCGGTGGAGTAGGCGTCGTCCAGAGTTACGAACCCGAACTCACGCCCGGCCCAGAGGATGAGATCCTCGGACAGGGTGCTCAGGTGAACCTGAACGAGCGCGGCCCACGCCAAGAACTCCGCGACAAAATCCCGGTCCGCGACGGCATCCATGCTGTTCTCGGCCACAGCGGCGAAGCCCAAATCCGCGGCCAGCGCCTCGCGGTCAATGGCGAAAGGGGTCCCCGCGATGGCCCCGCACCCCAGGGGAAGGACGGCCGTTCTGCGCGCCACGTCCGCCAGCCGCTCGCGGTCGCGCTGGAATCTCCAGAAGAAAGACATCAGATAGTGGCTGAACAGAACCGGCTGCGCCTGCTGCATGTGGGTATAGCCAGGCATGAGGACGTCCAGGTGCGCCTCGGCCTTGTCCACAAGGGCCGCCTGGAGAGCCGCCAGAGCCTGGCCCAGGGCCGCCGCCCTGTCCAGCAGGTACAGGCGCAGGTCGGTGGCCACCTGGTCGTTCCGCGAGCGGCCCGTGTGCAGTTTGCCGGCCACCGGCCCAACCAGTTCGCCCAGTCGCCGCTCCACGGCGGTGTGGATATCCTCGTCGCCGGGCTTGAGTTCAAACGTGCCCGCGTCAAATTCGGCGCGCACCTGCTCCAGGCCGGCCACAAGTCGGTCGCGCTCCTCGCCGGTGAGCAGGCCTGCCCGCGCCAGCGCCCCCGCCCATGCGATGCTGCCCCGGATGTCGGCGGCGTACAGTCGCGCGTCAAAGGCGATGGAATCGCCGAATCGCCGCATGGTCTCATCCGGCTTGCCGGAGAATCGCCCACCCCAGAGCATAGCCTACTCCTCGCACGAAGATGTCTCTCACCGCAGAGGTCGCCGAGAGCGCAGAGCCGTCGGGATGAATCTCTGGGCACTCCGCGTCTCCGCGGTGCGGTGAATTCTACAGCGCGTCGCCGACGTACAGCCGATGCGCGCGAATGTACGCCTCCACCGTCTCAGGCACCTGGTAGCGAATCGGCGCGCCCTCGCGCACGCGCTGGCGGATGTCGCTGGACGAGACCTCCATGAGCGGTGTGTCCACGATGGAGATGCGTTCCGCCGCCCCGGGCAGCACCTTGTCCAGTTCGTCCACATCGGCCTGGAACCCCGGCCGGCCCACCACCACAATCTGCGCCAGGCGGATGAGCCGCTCCGGGTCCTTCCACGTCAGAATTTCGGCCAGCGAGTCCATGCCCATCAGGAAGAACAACTCGGTCCCCGGCCCGTATTCCTCATGCAGGAGCGCCAGCGTGTCCACCGTGTAGCACGGGCCGTGGCGGTCAATGTCCACCCGCGACAGGGCGAACCCCGGGTTGGACGCGATGGCCAGTTCCAGCATGGCCACGCGATGGCGCGTCGGCGTGATGTCGTGGTCCAATTTGTGGGGCGGCATGCCTGCCGGCACGAACAGTACCTTGTCCAGACGCAGCCGATAGCGCACTTCCTCGGCGGCGACGAGATGGCCGTAGTGTACAGGGTCAAAGGTCCCGCCGAACACGCCCAGTCGCATGAATGCCTCCCTGTGTGCCGATGCGGCGGCTCAATCATGCCACTCCAGCATCGCGTCGCCGATGACGACCGTATCCCCAGGCCCAACGCCCGCTTCGCGCAGAGCCTCCGTGATGCCCATGCCGTCCAGCAACCGTTGGAAGCGGAACACGGCCTCGTCCAGGTCCCAGTTGGTCATCGCGGCGGCCCGCTCCACTTTGATGCCCTTCACGCGCCAGTGCGCGCCCTCGCGCACGATCTCAAAGGCGTTCTCATCGGGCTTGGGACGGAAGACCCTTTGCTCCGGCGCAAGCGCGGGCTCGCGGGGCAACTCGCGGAGCATCGCCGCCACCTGGCGCAGCAGGGCCTGCACGCCCTCGCCTGTGGCCGCCGAGATGGCCAGCGCGTCGTACCCCTGCCGCTTCAGCGCCCTGGCCACGCGGGGCCACTTCTCCTGCGCCTCGGGCAAATCCATCTTGTTCAGCGCCACAATCTGAGGCTTTCGGGCCAGGTCGGGGGAGAACAGTTCCAGTTCGCGGTTGATGGCCGCGAAATCCGCCAGCGGGTCGGGCGCGGCCCCGTCCAGCAGATGCACCAGCAGGCGCGTGCGGCGGACGTGGCGCAGGAACTTGTCGCCCAGGCCGGCCCCCTGGTGCGCGCCCTCAATGAGACCCGGAATGTCGGCCATCACGAAGGTCGCGCCGTCCACTTCCACCACGCCCAGGTTGGGAATCAGCGTGGTGAAGGGATAATCGGCGATCTTGGGGCGGGCCGCGCTCACCGCCGCCAGCAGCGTGGACTTGCCGGCGTTGGGCGCGCCCACGATGCCCACATCGGCGATGAGGCGCAACTCCAGTCGCAGCCAGCGCTCCTGGCCAGGCTCGCCCTTCTCGGCGATGCGCGGCGCCTGATTGGTGGGCGTGGCGAAGGACGCATTCCCGCGCCCGCCGCGCCCGCCCCGCGCCACCAGCGCCTTCTGCCCGTCCTCCGTCAGGTCGGCGATGAGTTCGCCCGTCTCCGCGTCAAAGACCACGGTGCCGGTGGGGACCTGGATGAACAGGTCTGCGCCCGATTTGCCGAACTGATCCTTGCCGCGGCCATGCTCGCCGCGCTCGGCCTTGAAGTGAATCTTGCGCTGAAACTGGATTAGCGTGTTGAGGTGGGCGCTGGCCACCAGGTACACGTCGCCACCCTTGCCCCCGTTGCCGCCGTTGGGGCCGCCAAACGGGACAAACTTTTCGCGGCGGAACGAGACGCACCCGTTGCCCCCGTCGCCGCCGCGCACGTAGATTTTCGCCTCGTCAAAGAAGACGCCTTTTTCGGTCATGTGCCAAGGATACCGTCAGAAGCACAAGGTGTCAAGTATGCGCGCCCTGCCCGCGACCGCATCCTACCCTCGCCCCGCTTGCGGGGCGAGGGGAGGGTGAGGGGTCGGGTATGGAAACCCGACCTACGGTTGGGGGCGACAGGTAGGGCGGCTTTCCATAGCCGCCGCCGCGAGCAGGGTCGGGTATGGAAACCCGACCTACGGTTGGGGGCGGCACGTAGGGCGGCTTTCCATAGCCGCCGCGAGCAGGGCCGGGTGCGGAAACCCGACCTACGGTTGGGGGCGACAGGTAGGGCGGCTTTCCATAGCCGCCGCGGGCATACCCTCGCCCCGCTTGCGGGGAGAGGGTGAGGGGCATCAGTCCTCCCACACGCGCTTGCGCACCATGGCGCAGGCGTCGTGGACAACCCGTATCCCGTGCTCCTGGCAGTAGCGGATGGCGGCCTCGGACTCGGACCCGGGCTGCATCCAGACGCGCGTCAACCCCAGGGCTGCGCACTCTTGCACCACCTGCTCGGTAACCTGCGGCGGCACGACGAGGTCCACAACCTGGGGCTTTTCGGGCAGCGCGGCCAGGCTGGGATACAGCGCCTCGCCGTCAATCTCGCCGCCGCCCGGGTTCACCCCGTATACCCTGTAGCCCGCCGCGCGCAAGTCGCGAAAGATCCGATGGCCGTATTTCGCGGGGTTCGTGGATGCCCCCACGACCGCCCACACGCGCAGGCCGGTGAACTCCCGAATCAACGCCTCCAGTTCGGTCTCCATCGCGCCTCCTGTCCTAGGGTTGCCTGTCATTGGCAGGGGCCGTCGCCGGATAACAGACGCCCCCTTCAAATGCGTCCACGCACTGGCCACAATGGTTGCACTCAAACTGCACGGTGGTATGCTCAATGGCGAATTCGCTCTGCAGGCGCTGCTTGATGGCATCCATCACCGTCTGGGTCGCCGCCAGCGCCTGATCCTCCAGCACCACGTGGGCGCTGAGGGACGTGTACCCCGGCCCCACGCTCCAGATGTGCAGGTCGTGGACGTTGCGCACGCCGGGCACGGCCCCGATGGCCGCCGCGACCGCCCGCGCGCTGATCCCCGCGGGGCTGCCCTCCACCAGGATATGCACCGACTCGCGGAAGATGCGCCACGCTCCGCCCAGGATGAGCAGCGAGATAAGCACGCTGAGGATAGGGTCCACCACGTACCAACCGGTGAGGGCGATGAGGATGGCGCCCGCGATGACGCCCACCGAAGCGAGCGCGTCGCCCAGCACGTGCCAGAAGGCACTGCGCGTGTTCAGGTCGTCCTTGTCATGAGCGTGGAGCACGCGCGCCACGAGCAAGTTGGCCACCAGGCCGACCGCCGCCACGCCCAGCATCAGCCCCGAATTCACCGCCCGCGGGTTGAGCCAGCGCTCCCACGCCTCGCGCGCGATGAAGAAGACCATCGCGAAGAGCAACAAACTATTGGCCAGCGCCGCCAGCACCTTGGCGCGGTGAAAGCCGAAGGTGTGATGCTCGTCGGCGGGCAACTCGGCGATACGCAACGCCGCATAACTCAACGCGAGCGCGAACGCGTCCAGGAACACATGCCCCGCGTCCGAGAGCAGCGCCAGGCTGTTGGACAGAATCCCGCCGACGACCTCGGCGACGAGGATCAGCGACGTGATGCCCAGGGCGATAACAAATCGCCTTCCCAAGATTTCATGACTGTGGTCGTGATCGTGCATGGTCATCCCTGTGCAATGTGATAATCTTGCATACTCCGATTTGGCGAAGGTGTCAAGTTGGTGGCATCTTGACAAACCGGCAAATCCGTTGACAATAGGCCCGTCGGGGCGGTGGCGGAACGGCAGACGCTGCGGACTTAAAATCCGCTGGGCGCGAGCCCATGTGGGTTCAACTCCCACCCGCCCTACTCGTAGTAGGCGCGCGGCAATATCCCACTACATGTAGGGGGTTGCCGCTATGCAAGGCCCGAACGCCGTCAAGAGTACGCTGCGGATTCTGCACAAACCCGACCATATCCTGGCCCTGGAAACCTTCTTACTAGACCGCGAAGCCGCCAACGTTTCGCCCCGAACGCTGACGTTCTACCGACAGAAACTTGCCCCGTTCCTGGACTCCAGAGGGCGGCTCTCGCCAACGCGACTACGGCGCTTCCCGGGCCATCTTCCTGTACACCCGATACGCCAGGCGGTCTTCCCACCTAGGGTTGGTGCGCCGCTCCGCATCGTCCACGGGCGCAAAATCGCCAAACTGCGCCGCGAGTCGGTAGTCGGCGTCCAGAGCCGCCAGCAACAGGGCGTAGTCGGCCTGCGGGTCGGGGGCGTTGGTGAGGATCACCCATTCGGGGCGCCCAGCCACAGGCGCGCCCAGGAACTCGTCGCTCGTGCGAACCGCCAGTCGCCGCCCCGACAGAAACGCGAGCAAATCGCCCGCCCAGGGCACCGCCCCGATGCCTTCGCTTTCGGGAACGTGCGACTGAACGAACCGCACCGCGTCCTCCAGATTCGTGGCATATGCCTGGCTCACGCGGACTCCCCGCGCCCGCTCCAGCGTCAGCGCGCAGTCAAACTTGCCCGGCGTCGCGTAGCGCACCAGCGCGCCGCCGTAGACCGCCAGCAACGCCACCGCGACGACGCCCCATGCCAGGGTGCGGGCCGGAGCGCGCCGCCTCGTCGTCGCCCAGCGGTACAGCAGGCAGGCCAGCAACAGCAAGGCCGTGATGAGCAGCGCCGCGTTGTCGCCCGTGGAGCCGGTGGGGTCGCCGACGATAAACGCCTGCACGTACACCGCAGGCGAGTACAACGCCAGCAGCCGCAGGGCGTTCCGCGCAGCAGGCCCGACTCCCCGCGCCGCAAGCCACGCCACGGGCGCGATGACCACAGGCAGCGCGAACAGCGCCAGGTAGTACGCCTGCCGCAGCCCCTCCCGCGACAGCGTGCGGGGCACTGCCGCCGCGAGATTGCGCCACAACGCCCAGGAGGTCATCTTCTCGCCCGCCACGGCGAACTGCGGGCCATAGATGGCCGGCAGAGCGTCCCATCCGAGCCACGCCAGCAGCGCAAGGTTCTGCGCCGCCAGCACCGCGAATCCCGCGCCGAAGAACCACAGGCCCGCGCGCCAAGCCCGTCGCCCCGCCTCGGCGCGAGCCACGAGCAGAAACAGCGCCACGGCCGCCCCCGCCTGCACCCCAACGTTGAACTTGAACGAGCACAGCAGGCCGATGAGCGCGCCGCTGGCGGCCCACCAAGCCACGCGCCGCGTCTCGCATGCTTTGCAGGCGGCCTCCAGCGCCAGCAGGCCCACCACAGCCGCGTACATGTGATTGTAGTTGTAGGTGGGCAGGCGGTACAGGGCTAGCGCCAGGGTGGCGGCGATGCCCGCCCCGACCGGCGTTGTCAGTCGTCGCGCCAGTCGCCAGCACAGGAGCAGCGCCGCGTACCCCGCCACCACCCCCGCCAGCCGCAACGTGAGGAGACTCACCCCGAAGATCCGATACAGGCCCGCGTTGAGGAATAGCCCCGTCGGGCCGTACAGCCACCAGAAGTCCAGATAGGGCCGTTCGCCCTGGAGCAGGCGCAGCGGCGTAATCGCCGCGAACCCCTCGTCCGCCGGGATGATGCCCAGTCGGAAGGTCAGGAGTTGCGTGGCGAAGTACACGAGCGTGATCGCAAACAGAACGGCAGACGTGCGGTTTTTCATCGCGCCCCACAGTCTAGCACGACATCGCCAACAAATCAAACGTTTTGCCACCAGCGGCCCGTTATGGTAACATAGCCGACGCCCCTTTTGGGGCAAACCCGAAGCGGCGGATATCGCCGATGAAGCAGTCGCAATGCGACATCTCACACGCGAGGGTGCGTATGAACGCCATAGACGTGATCGCCAAGAAGCGCGACGGGCAGACGCTGACCCGCGACGAAATCCACGACTTCGTGCAGGGCTTCGTGCGCGGCGACATCCCCGACTATCAGGTGGCCGCCTGGCTCATGGCCGTCTTCCTGCGCGGCATGTCCTACCAGGAGACCGCCGACCTCACCCTGGCCATCGTGAACTCCGGCGACCGCCTGGACCTGAGCGGCATCGCGCCGTTCGTCGTGGACAAGCACTCCAGCGGCGGCGTGGGCGACAAGACCACCCTCGTCGTGGCCCCCATCGTGGCCGCCTGCGGCCTGCCCGTCGCCAAGATGAGCGGCCGCGCGCTGGGCTTCACCGGCGGCACGCTGGACAAACTGGAATCCATCCCGGGGTTCCGCGCCGACCTCACCACCGAGGAGTTCCTGGCCCAGGTGCGCGAGCACGGCATCGTCGTCTCGGGCCAGTCCAAGGACCTGGCCCCCGCCGACGGCAAACTCTACGCCCTGCGCGATGTTACCGCCACCGTGGACTCCATCCCCCTCATCGCCGCGTCCATCATGAGCAAGAAGATCGCGTCGGGCGCCAACGGCATCGTGTTGGACGTGAAGGTGGGGCGCGGGGCCTTCATGGAGACCGAGGAGCGCGCGCTGGAACTGGCGCAGATGATGGTGCGCATCGGGCGCAGCCTGGGCCGCCGGGTTACCGCCGTCCTGTCGGACATGAACCAGCCCCTTGGCCTGGCCGTGGGCAACGCCGTGGAGGTTAGGGAAGCGATAGACACGCTGAACGGGCGCGGCCCTGCGGACTTCCTCCAGCATTGCCTGACCATCGCGGGCCAGATGGTGCTGCTGGCCGGCCGCGCGGCGACCGAGCAGGAAGCCCGCGACTTGCTCCTGCACCAGATTCGTTCGGGCGCGGGGCTGGCGAAACTCAAGGAGATGGTAGCGGCCCAGGGCGGCGACACCGCCTACGTGGACGAACCCGACCGCCTCCCCAGGGCCAGCATCGTGCAGCCACTCCTGGCGCCCGCGTCGGGGTACGTAACCGCCATTGACGCCCGCGAGGTGGGGCTTACGGCTGCGCTGCTCGGCGCAGGGCGGCAGAAGAAGGGCGACCCGGTGGACTACGCCGTGGGGATTGTGCTGCGGCACAAGGTTGGAGATTATGTCAAGCAGGGCGAGGAACTGCTGACGGTACACGCCAACTCCGCCGACAGGCTGCGGGAGGCCCAACTGCGCCTGCGCGGCGCGATTCGCATCGGCGACGCCCCACCCGAGCCTCTCCCGCTCATCCACCGCATCCTGCGCGACACGGATGTGCAATAGCACGCGGCGCGAATGCACATGTTCGCGGAGATCCGCGTGGATTCGCGGTTACCCGTAGCGCCTACTTCCCGTTGCGGCCGGGCGGCTCCCCGTTCCATTCGGCGCCGATCAGGCCCAACTGCCGCGCCTGCTCAAACGTCAGGCCGCTGAACACCTCGCTGCCCGACTCCTCGGCGGCGCGCCACAGTTCCCGCTCCCACTCGTCCAGCGCCGGCGCGGGAGCCGACGACGGGGCCGGTTCGGCCCGGGCCGGCGCGGGTTCGCTCACAGGAGCCGGCACCGGCGCGGGCGGCTCGGTGCTCTTGGGCGCGGCGACTGCCGACTCCACCACCTTCAGCAGTTCGCTCACCGCCCGCCGCGTGAGCACCCAGACCATGCCGATCTTGCCGGTCTGGGCCGTCTTGGAGAAGATGAGCGTGAGGAACAGATACTTGCCGATGTTGGCCGCGTACAAGTCGTACCAGACGCCATCGTGGTAGTTCAGGTCAAAGGCGGCGCTGTCGCCCAGATACCAGCCGATCTCCGCCGCGGCGGCGAACCACTTGCCCACGAACAGGGCCAGGGTCTCCAGGTCAAACCCCACCGTCATGCCCGCGCGGGCCAGGATGTTGCCATCCCGATCCGACAGGAAAGCGCATTCCGCCCCGGCCTCGCCGTGCAGTTGTCGCACCCGTTTGGCCAACAGCGCAATCTGATCCTGTGTCAACGCCAGTTTCGGCTGTTCCTGTTCCTCAATCACGATTCCATTCCCTCCACGCCATGGGTGTGGGCGCGGGCCTGCGCTACCAATCCGCGTGCGCCCGCTCCTGCACAACCCTCTCGTACACACCCAGGGTTCGGTCGGCGATGTGTCGCCAGTTGTACTGCTCGATTACCATGCGATACGCCGCCTCGGCCCGCTGCTGCGCCCACGCGGGTTCCTGCAACGTGTGGAGAATACCCCATGCGAGCGATTCCGCGTTGCCGGGATAGACGGTGATGCCCGTTTCGGCGTGCTTCACCACCTCGGCCAGCCCACCCACCGCGGACACGACGACCGGCGCGCGGGCAGCCATCGCCTCCAGCGCCACGATGCCGAACGGCTCGTACAAACTGGGGAATACCACACAGTCCGCCAGGGTCAGCAGTTTGTTGCGGTCCTGGTCCGAGATGAAGCCGGTGAACAGCACCTTGCTGCCCAGGCCGCGCTCCTGCGCCCTGTGCCGCAGGTCGCCCAGCATGCCCCCCGTGCCCGCGATGACGAATTTCGCGTCGGGGAACGCCTGTAGCACCCGCGGCACCGCTTCCAGCAGCACGTGAACGCCCTTCTCGTACACGATGCGGCCCACGTAGAAGACGATCTTCTCATGGGGCAGCGCGAACCCCCTGCGAAAGTCCGACAAATCCACGCCCCGCCAGCATTCAAACGGCGAGGTGTCCACGCCGTTGGGAATCACGTCAATCTTGTCGGCGGGCACGTGAAAGTACGACTGCACTTCCCATGCCATGTACTGGCTGCAACAGATGACGCGCCACGCCTCGTAGGTCAGCCACCACTCCACGCTGTGGATGGACTGCTGCAGATCGTTGTACAGATGCCCGTGATTCCTCCCCATCTCCGTCGCGTGAAGGGTGGCGAGGAGCGGAATCTTGTGGGCATGCTTGAGCCGTTCCCCCGCGAAGGCCACAAGCCAGTCGTGGGCGTGCACGATATCAAACCCGCCAACTTTGCCGAACAAATCCTCGGCCACATCCCCCAGGCGCACGTTGGTCCGCTCGGCCGAGTCGTGCACGTCGTCAAAGGGGCCTTCGGGCGGCGGCACGCGGTACACGTGCAGGTTGCCCGCGTGCTCCTCGGGGGCGCCGCCCATCCACGCGGGCGTAACGATATGCACCTCGGCGCCCTGCTCTGCCAGGGCCGGGGCCAGTTCCATCACATGTTTGCCCAGGCCGCCCACCACGTGCGGCGGGTATTCCCACGAAAACATCAGAACCCGCATGTCGTTGTTCCTGCCGTCACGCAAACCGTTCCTGGAAATAGGTGCAGAGTCCTACCCACCCCCTCATTCGCGCAGATTCGCGTAGATTCGCGTCTATTCGCGGTTACCAATCCCCGGCGGCGAAAGCCTCACAACCTCCACATCCACCTGCGCGCGAGTGCCATTAGCCTGAAACGCAATAGGCCCCGTCAGCCCCTGCCAGCCTGTATCGCGCAGCGCACGGGCCACGCCCGCGCGGGTCAGGTCTCCGGAACGGGCCGCCCGGTCCATGGCGGCCAGGAGCACATTCGCCGCGTCGTATCCGATGGCCGCCCTCGGCCCCGGCTCCGCGCCGGCCAGCGCCGCGTACCGCTGGCGGAAACGCTCCCACTCGGCGGCGCTCGCCCGAACCGCCACCCGCGCGATCCAGGTCCCCGCGGCGGCGTCGCCTGCCAGCGCCGGGAACACATCTCCGGCCAGGTCGCTCGTGCCCACCAGCGGGATGCCCGCGCCCGTGTAGGCCTGCGCCCACTCCGCGGCGCGGTCGGGCGGCCCCGCCAGCACGATCGCCTGCGCGTCGGCGGGAGCCGCTTCGCCCGGCGTGAGCAGCATCGCCCACCACGCGCTCAACGTGATCCACTCCTCGTCGCCGCCGATGACGGCCAACCGCGCTCCGAGCGTTGCGCCGGTAGCCTGCGCCGCAGCGAGGGCTTCGTGCAAGTACGACGTCCCTACGAAAAAGACCCACCCGGCTCGCGGGATACCCGTCCACGCCGTCGGCGACACCAGCGGCAAGCCCGCGCGCGTGTATTCGCTCAGCGCGGCTTCTGTGGTGTGCGCCAGCGTATGTCCCACTGTGCCGAGGATGTCGGGGTCGGCGGCCAACTCTGCCGGTTGTCGTCGCGCCTGCTCGGGATTGCCAGAATCGTCCAGCGCCACCAGTTCCACCGGATGGCCCCCGACGCCGCCCCGCTCATTCCACTCGGCCAGGGCCACCTTCGTCGCATGCAGGGTCTCGTACCCGTAACTGCGGTACAGTCCCTCAAACGAGCCGACAAGGCCCACCTTGACGACGCGAGGGATGGGCGCTGCGCCACGGCATGCGACCAGACCTGCGACGACGGCCAGCGCCGCGCAGCGCACTACCGCCCTCAGAGCACCAGACCCTGGCCTATTATACACCGTTTCGCCGTCTCCGTCTATAGGCTTGCGTGAAGATATGTAAACGTTCCGCAGAAAACGCCACCGCACCGAGCCACGCCCCCGTCGGCGTCATCGGCGATACTTCGCCTGGTTCTCCAGATGCTCCTCAAACGTGCGGCTGAACACGTGGGAGCCGTCGCCCTTCACATCGTTCCGCACGAAGTACAGGTAGTCCACGCTCGCCGGGTACAGCACGGCGCGGATGGCTTCCAGCCCTGGGTTGCAGATAGGGCCAGGTGGCAGGCCCAGGTGCGTGTACGTGTTGTACGGCGAATCCACCGACTGGTAGTCCTCGGCCGTGAGCGGATTCCACCAGCGGCCGGTCTTCGGATTGAACCCCATGGCGTACTGCACCGTCGGATCGGCGCCCAGGTACATGCCGGCTTCCAGCCGATTCAGGTACACCGCGGCGATGATGGGCCGCTCGTCGGGGATCACGGCCTCGCGTTCCACGATGGCCGCGAGGGTCAGGACCTCGTGGAGCGTCATCCTCTGCTCCTGCGCCCGCGCCCGCAGGTCTGGCGTAACCCTGCGGTCAAAGTTGGCCAGCATCAGCGAGATCACCTCGCGCGCGCCGAACGACGGGCCGATGCGGTAGGTGTCGGGGAACAGGTAGCCTTCCAGCGATGCGCCCGCCGGCCGGTCCCGCAGGAACGTGAACTCGGGCCATTCCTGCGATGCCAGGGCGATGAAGTCCGAGCGGGGCGCGACGCCCTGCTCGTCCAGGTATGTCGCGATCTGCTCCAGCCGCCAGCCTTCGGGGATCGTGATCGTCATCTCGCGCAGGCGGCCATGCTGGAGTCGCTCGGCGATCTCCACCATCGTCATGGCGGGCGACAGTTCGTACTCGCCGGCCTCCAGGCGGTTCGCCATGTCGTAGTACCGCACCAGCATTCGGAACAGGTCCGCGTCCGAAATCAGCCCCGCCTGCTGGAGTTTCGCGGCAATGTCCGCAGCCGTCTCGCCAGGCTCCACCGTGAAGGGTAGCGGCTTGCCCTGCGGGTCTGCGGGCGTCTCCAAATCGGCCTGGCGAAACTGCAGGTACAGGCCGATGAGTTGCTTCTCCACGCCACCCGCGTCGGGCGTGGGGAGCGCACCCGCGTCCACGCTCGGCCCCGCCATCATGCGCTGCCACACGAAATACCCCCCGCCGACGAACAGGGCCAGCACCGCCAAAATCGCTACCAGGAATATGAGAACGCGAATGGCTTTCCTCACCGTTGCCCCCGAATGGAATCAAGATAACTTTGGAGGATGAGAATGGCCGCCGCCACATCCACCCGTTGGCGACGCTCGCGCCCGCTCACCCCCGCCTCCTGCATCCGGCGGTCGGCCTCCAGGGTGGACAGGCGTTCGTCCCACAGAATCACCGGCACCGACGTGCGAAGGCGCAGCGCCTCCACAAACCGCTCGGTCTCCTCGGCCTGCGGGCCGGCCTCCCCCGACATGGACAGCGGATAGCCCACGACCACCTGCGCAGCCCCAAGCGATTCCACCAGGCTCCGCACGGCCTCCACGTCGCGTTCCAGCGTGGCCCGCTGGATGACCCGAACGCCGCTGGCGAGGAAGCCCGTCGGGTCGCTCGCCGCCACACCAATGCGCCTGCGGCCCACGTCCAGCCCCACCACAATCACGGCGACTCTCCGGCCAGTTCGGTGCGCAGGGTCATGCGCATGGACAGCAGAGGCATGCGCTCCAGCCACCCGTTGCGCAGCCGAATGTCGGGCGGCGATTCCAGGCCCAACTCCGATTGCAGGTACTGCTCCACCCACGAGACCGGCTTGCCGCGCACGGCGTTGAGGATTTTCGCCTCGTCAACCACAGGCGCAGCCGCCCCCGAAGCCGCCATGACGAACACAACCCGCCCATCCTGCACGTCCTTCACCTCGGTCGGGCGGAACTGAAGCGTGCGCGGCACCAGCGCCATGCCCTGTGGAACCTTGCGCTCCAGCGCCTCCAGCGCCAGGGCGTTGGCGTCCTTGCCGCTGATGGCCAGCGCCTTCACCACCACGATCATGTCCAGCGTCAGTTCTTCGGCAGGCTCGTCGGTGAATTTGTCGTACACCTCGCTGATGGGGATGGCGACCATCGTCTCGGGCAGCAAAAACTCCTGCTCCTGCAATTCATCCCGAAGCATCAGGTAGGCTTCCTGCTGGATGCGCTGGAGCAATTGGGCGCGGGCGCGGGTTTTGTCCTCGTTGCTCACGACGGGCGTGCTCCTCACCGACCCGCCGCTGGTGGGCTTCTCGTTCACCACGTTGACCGCCGCCCTGATCTCGGGCGGCGCGCCAGGGGTGTCCTCAATGCGGGTGATGACATAGGCTGGCACGTTGCCGCTCAGTCCAGGCTCCAGCGCCTCAATCTTCGCCACGGCCTTGGCCCCCTGGCCGGCGGGGACGGTAACCGTCTCCACCGTCTGGAACCGCACGATGATTCCGGTAGAGGTGGCCAACACAACGCCGGCAGGGAGGAGCACTTCGCTGTTGGTCTTGTTGGAGAATACGACCTCGCCCTGGGCTTTGGCGTCGGGCACATCCTTGCGGCCCGACACCTGGACCCGCTCGGTGTCCTTGACCTCCACGCGGATGTCGCGCGCGGGCACAGCCGCCGTGATGGGCTGCATCTGCGTCAGTTTCGCGTCGGCCTGGATGAGGACCGACTCGGCCAGCGGCACCGCAGGCAGTTGCGCGTGAATCTCCGCCGAGGGTATCACCACCACCGCGACCCCCACCAGGAGCAACCCTACGACGGCGATGAGCACCAGGACGACGCCCATCTGTCCCCATCGGCCCGCCTGACCGACGGCCGCGGGCAAGGGCCGCGGTTCGCGAGCGGCGGGCGTCGCGGCGGACGGCGGCGGGGTGAAGGTGCCAACAGGGGGCACGCCGGCCCGCCGAACGCGCTGCGCGTGCTCCACGGAGCGGGACACGGCGATGCCTTGCTCGCGGGCCAATGCTGCTACGACGCGGTCGCGCGTTACCAAGACGACCTCCATCTCGCGCGCTGCGGCGTGGCGCGCCAGAAGCCGCAACCCCACGGGGTTCTGCAACGCGGTGTGGCCTTTTGGGACGACGAGGAGAACCCGCCTGGCCTCGGCCCAATCCAGGCGGTCCCGAATCGCCGGCACGTCGTCGGTCGGTTCCAGGTAGATGATCTGCTCCATGGCGGCCAACGCGACCCCCTAGGCCGGTAGGTGCTCGCGCACCCAGGCCGACACGCTTTGCACCGCCTCGGCCAGACGGCTGACATCGCGCCCGCCAGCCTGGGCCAGCGTGGGCTTGCCTCCTCCGCCGCCCTCAATCAGACGAGCCGCGTCGCGCACCAGGGCTGCCGCGCTCAACCCGCGCTTCACCAGGTCTTCCGTAACCGCCGCCACCAGGCTCGGCTTCTCATTGATGACCGCGCCCAGGAGCACCACGCCGCTAGGGTTGGCCTCGCGGAACCAGTCGGTCATCTCGCGCATGGTGTCCACGTCAGAGGCCGACACCACCGCCCCCAACACGGGCACGCCCCGCACCTTCTCGGCCTGCCGAATCAACGTCTCAAACTGTTGCCGCGCCTGGAGCCGTTTCCACCCTTCCAGGGTCTTCTCCAGCGTCTGCACCCGCTCCATCAGGTTGAGCACCTTGCGGTCCACTTCCTCGGGATTGCAGCCCAGGAACGCGGCGGCGGCGTTCAGCGTCCGTATTCGCTGCGACGCCATGCGCTGGGCCGCCCGTCCGGTGAGGGCCACGATGCGCCGCAACCCCGCGCCGATGCTGCTCTCGCTCTGGATGAGGAACAGGCCGATTTCGCCGGTGTAGGCCACATGAGTGCCGCCGCATAACTCCTGGCTGAAGGCTTCCTCCCCTGTGCCGATGCGCACCACACGCACGCGGTCGCCGTACTTCTCGCCGAACAGCGCGATGGCCCCTTTCGCCACCGCTTCCTTGTACGGCTCCACCTCGGCGGAGACGGGGTAGTTCGCCAAAATGGCGTCGTTCACCGACTGCTCCACGGCGTCCAACTCGTCCTGGGTCAGCATGGCCGAATGGGTGAAGTCAAACCGCAGGTAGTCGGGCGTAACCAGAGAGCCGGCCTGCTGCACGTGCTCGCCCAGGACGTAGCGGAGTTCGCTGTGCAGGATATGCGTCGCGGTGTGATTGCGGGCGATGTCCTGCCGCCGCTCGTAGTCCACCGCGGCCCAGACCTCATCCCCCACCCTGGCCGTGCCCGAGGTCATCTTGCCGAAGTGCACGATGAAGCCGGGGAGGACCTCCCTCGGCTCGGCGACCTCAAACTCCCACGTGAGCGCGTCCGTCGCGCGCTCGTACCCTGCGATGATGCCCGTGTCTCCCACCTGGCCGCCCTTCTCGGCGTAGAAGGGCGTCTGCGGCAAGATGAGGGCCACCTCCTCGCCCTCTCGGGCGCTGTCGGCGAGTTCGCCGTCGCGAAGGATGGCCACCAACCGCGTGTCGGCCTCGTAGGTCTCATAGCAGAGTTGATCCACGCCCTGGGCCGGCAACTTGCCCTCAGCCTGGAGTTTGTCCATGATCTGCCGGTAGCGCGCCAGGCGGTCTTCCTCGCCCGTCGGGCCGAAGTGCTGCGCGGCGCGCGCCCGTTCGCGTTGCTCCTCCAGCGCCTGCTGGAACCCCTGCACGTCCACCGTGAACCCCTGTTCGGCGGCCACCTCCCGCGTCAAATCCAGCGGGAACCCGTAGGTGTCGTACAGGCGGAAGGCCTGCTCCCCTGGAATCTCGCGCTTCCCCTCCGCCCGCAGGCTCTCCATCATCTCTTCCAGCAGCCCAAGCCCCGTGCTCAGCGTCTGCTGGAATCGCTCCTCCTCCTGATTGATGATCTTCAGGATGAACTCGCGGCGCAGGCTGAGTTCGGTGTAGGGGTCGCTCATCTGGTCTATGACAACCTTGGCGATTTCGCCGAGGAACGGCTCGGTGAACCCCAGCATCTTCCCGTGGCGGGCCGCCCGCCGCAGGATGAGCCGCAGCACGTACCCGCGCCCCTCGTTGCCAGGGCGCACCCCATCGCCCACAAGGAACGTGGTCGCGCGCCCGTGGTCGGCGATGATGCGGTAGCCCACGATGCGCTTGCGCATCTCCTCGTCCGAGTGGCCCAGCAGTTCCTGAACCCGCCGAATAATGGGGACAAACAGGTCGGTGTCATAGTTGCTGGGGGCGTCTTGCAACAGCGAAATCAGCCGCTCAAACCCCATGCCCGTATCCACGCCCGGACGCGGCAACCGCGTCATCTGCCCCTTCTCGTCCATGTTGAACTGCATGAACACCAGGTTCCACAGTTCCCACCAGCGGTCGCAGCCATTGTCCAGTTCGGGGCGGCAATGGGGGTCGCCGCAGGTGCAGAACTCCTTGCCGCGGTCGTAGTGGATCTCCGAGTTCGGCCCGCACGGCCCCGTGTCGCCCATCATCCAGAAGTTGGTCTTCTTGCCCATGCGAGCGATCTTCTCGGTCGGGATGCCGATCATGGTGTGCCACAGGTCAAACGCCTCGTCGTCTTCCTCGTACACGGTGGGCCACAGCCGATCGGGGTCCAGTTCCAGCACCCCCGTGAGGAAATCCCAGGCGTACTGGATGGCCTCGCGCTTGAAATAGTCGCCGAACGAGAAGTTGCCCAGCATCTCAAAGAACGTGTGGTGCCTCGGCGACGGCCCGACGGTCTCCAGGTCGTTGTGCTTGCCGCTGACCCTCATGCACTTCTGGGCGGTGGCGGCGCGGGTGTATTCGCGCTTCTCCAGGCCCAGGAACACATCCTTGAACTGAACCATGCCCGCGTTGGTGAACAGCAGCGTGGGGTCATTGTGCGGGACCAACGACGAACTGGGCACGATGGTATGCCCTCGCTCGGCGAAGAATTGCAGGAAAGCGTCGCGTAACTCCTTACTGGTCAGTCGCTTCATACCCCCCAAATCCCTTCTCTCCTCCAGGTTCCCCCGCATTCTAGAGCATCTGTCGGCAAGTGTCAAACGCACAG
>JACIWU010000014.1:20753-50525 GCA_014360805.1 Chloroflexota bacterium | reverse complement strand
TGGCCGGCGCGCCGGCACTCCAGCCGGTGGACATCAAGCCCGGCGACACCCTGTGCCTGCTCTACACCGGCGGCACCACCGGAGTCCCCAAGGGCGCGGAACTTTCCAACAGCAACCTGCTGGCCAACGCCCTGCAGACCGCCGCATGGTTCAAGGCCCAGGAAGCCAAGGAGTGCGTGCTCACCGCCCTGCCCCTGTTCCACAGTTACGGCATGACCACCTGCATGAACTTCGGCATGGCCACCGCCGCGTCCATGATCCTCATCCCCAACCCGCGCGACTACCATGGCATCATGCTGGCCATCAAGAACTTCCAGCCGACGGTGTTCCCGGGCGTCCCCACCATGTACGTGGCGTTCAACAACTTCCCCAACGTCCAGGCCTATGGCGTCAACTCCATCCGCGCGTGCATCAGCGGCGCGGCGGGTCTGCCCGTAGAAGTGCAGGAGAAGTTCCAGCAACTCACCGGCGGCAAACTGGTGGAGGGCTATGGCCTGTCGGAGGCTTCGCCCGTAACCCACGCCAACCCCATCTACGGCCAGAACAAGGTCGGCACCATCGGCATCCCCTTCCCCGACACCGACGCCCGCATCGTGGACTTGGAGACCGGCACAAAGGAACTGCCCGTCGGCGAGGTGGGCGAACTGGCGGTGCGCGGCCCGCAGGTCATGAAAGGCTACTGGAACAAGCCCGATGAGACGGCCATGGTCCTGCGCGACGGCTGGCTGTACACCGGCGACATGGCCCGCATGGACGCCGACGGCTACTTCCAAATCGTGGACCGCAAGAAGGACATGATCATCTCCGGCGGGTACAACGTCTACCCGCGCGACGTGGAGGAAGTCCTGTACGAGCACCCCAAGATCAAAGAGGCGGTCGTGGCGGGCGTGCCCGACGAGTACCGCGGCGAGATGGTCAAGGCCTACGTGGTCCTGAAGGAAGGCGAGACGGCCACCGAGGAGGAGATCATAGAGTTCTGCCGCACGCGCCTGGCCAAGTACAAGGTCCCGCGCGCCGTGGAATTCCGCAAAGAACTGCCCAAGACCATGGTGGGCAAGATTCTGCGGCGGCTCCTGGTGGAAGAAGAGAAGCGTAAACTAGCCCAGAAAGGGCAAGGGTAATCCCCTCCACCCCGGAACGGCAGATGCGACGCACCTCGCGTGAAGGTGCGTCGCATCTTGTCTGCGCGCCGCGCTACGCCGGCGGGCCGAACACCTTGTCCGCGTACCGGTCCAGGAATCCCAGCATCCGATGGCTGAAGTACCCGGCCAGGGCCGACACCGCCATCACCAGTTCAATGGGCGCGGTGCCAAGCCCCAGCGCCGTCTGCTTCTCCAAACTGGCGGGCGTGGCGAAGTTCACCTGGCTGAGGATCACAATGGTAACGAACCCCAGCACCAGCGCCATGAACGCCTTGGCCACATGCCAGGCGACCCACCACGAGCGCCCCGGATGCCGCATATATTCCCACGTGTTGTACAGCGCGAACGCCATGACGCCGAAGAAGATCGCGAACAGCACCTCCACGTAGCGCCCCACGCCGCGATCCCAGAAGAAACCCTCTTCGCCCTTCAGCACATCCTCCACGATGCGGTCTAGGTACACGCCCACCACCTCGCCGTTGGCCTTGTCCTTGCGGGCCAGTTCCGCCCGCATCCGCTCCACGGCGTCGGCGAAAATCTTCGCGTCATCGGGCGCGAACCCCGCACGGGCGAAGGCCGCCTCCAGCGCCGAAACGCCTTTCACCAGCGCCTCCAGGTCCGTCGGCTGGGCCGTCGCCAATGCCTTCAGTTCCGCCGTCTGGATCGCCAACTCCACCCGCGCCGCCGGGCTGACGCCCCTCAGGAACGCCCGCAGCGGCCTGCCCTGATGCACGTCCACGTACAGATACGCCACCAGGACGATGAGCACCAACTCGGCCAGGAACCAGACCCAGGCCCCCGCCTTTGGCGGCTGTGGGTCCACCGCGAACTGAATGCCATCGTTCACGCGCGACACGCGCCGCTTCAGCGTGGCCAGGTCACCCTGAATCTTGCGCTTCGCCGCCGTTTCCAGCGGCTGGTCGGGCGCGATCTCATCCAGGCGCTTGACGAGGTCATCGCGGCTCGCCTCCAGGCCGGTTACCATCTTGTCCAGCGCCGACCCTTGCCCCAGCGCCCCACGGATATTCACCAGTTTCGCCGTGATCTTGTCCAGGGTCTTCCGCGAATCTTCCAGGAACTTCTGCGCCGTTTCCGCCATTTCTGCCACCCTTCGCCTCCTATCCGCCTTTCGGCGCTACCAACTGGCTCGGATCACTCCGCCGTCCACCGGCAGCGTAACGCCGGTGATGTACGAGGCCCTGTCCGACGCCAGGAAAGCCACCGCCGCAGCCAACTCCTCAGGCCGGCCCAGCCTGCCCAGCGGAATCTCCCGCGTGAACTGCGCCAGCGCCTGCTCCACCTCAACGCCCTGGGCGCGAGCACGGCTCTCGGCCAACTCCTGCACCCGGTCGGTGAGGATGGTTCCTGCCGCCACGTTGTTGACTGTGATGTTGTACGGGGCCAGCGCGCGCGAAAGGCTCTTGGCCAGGTTCACCACGGCGGCGCGGTAGGCATTGGACAGCACCAGGTCATCCACCGGCTGGCGCGCCGACGTGCCGGTGATGTTGATAATGCGCCCCCATCGCCGCGCCTTCATGGCGGGGAGCGCCACGCGAATCAGCCGCGTTACGCTCAACAGGGTGAGCCGGAAGGCCGCCTCCCATGCCGCGTCGTCGTGGGTCTCAAACCCGCCCGGGGGCGGCCCGCCCGCGTTGGTAACAAGGACATCCAGCCGCCCGAAGCGCCGCAACGTCTCGGTCACCAGGCGCTCCACATCCTCGGCCCGCGTAACGTCGGCCACGATGGGCACCACCGCGTTCCCCGTCGCCGTGGAGATTTCGTGCACGGTCTGGCGCAGCCGCGCCTCGTCACGCGCCGAGATGACCACCTTCGCCCCCTCGCGGGCCAGTTCCATGGCGATGGCCTTGCCCAGCCCCTTGCTGGATGCCGTCGTGATCGCCACCCGCTCGGCCAATCCCAAATCCATACGCACCTCCCGAACACAGCCTATCGCCGATGAACCTCGTGGGATGATGGCAACCGTCGTGCGCAGGGAGAGTATAGCGTATGCGCCGCGCGGCGTCAACGTCCGGATTTCCGGCGGCGATGGAAAGCCGCCCTACATGTCTGCATGTATCCTCCGTTCGCGTAGATTCGCGTGATTCGCGGTTAGCCGTTACCCCATTCGTGTCCATTCGCGTTATTCGTGGATAGCCGCCCCCGCGTTGACACCGCCGCCCACGAGGGGTATAGTAAAGCGGGAGCGCCGCATGGAACTGGTGCAACGAGTGCGACACACAATCCAGAAGTACCACATGGTGCCGCCGGGCAGCGTGATCGTGGGCGTGTCGGGCGGGGCCGACTCCGTCGCGCTCCTCCACATCCTCGTGCGCCTCCAGGGCGAGTTGGGCATCCGTGTGCACGCCGCCCACCTCAACCACCAGATTCGCGGCGAAGAGGCCGACGCCGACCAGGCGTTCGTGGCGCGTCTGGCGGAACAGTGGGGCGTGCCCCTCGTCGTGGGCAGCGCCGATGTGCCCGCCCTGGCCAGGGAGCGCAAACTGGCGCTGGAAGAAGCCGCGCGGCAGGCGCGGTACACGTTCCTCCTGCGCGCGGCGCGGCAACTCGGAGCGCATTCCGTGGCCGTGGCCCACCACGCCGACGACCAGGCCGAGACGGTGCTGATGCACTTCCTGCGCGGCGCCGGCCTGGCGGGAATGCGCGGCATCCTACCCGTGTCGGACCTCACGCGGCTTCGCATGGGCGCGCCCGAAGAGTTGCTCCGGGGCGAGCCGGTCCAACTCGTCAGGCCCCTGCTGGAAGTCTCCAAAGCCGACATCCTCGCCTACTGCCGCGACAACGGCCTCGAGTTCCGCTTTGACCGTTCCAACCTGGACCAGACCTACTTCCGCAATCGCCTCCGGCACGAGTTGCTGCCCATCCTGGAAACCTACAACCCCAACATCCGCCAGGTCTTGCGGCGGGCCGCAGCAGTCGCCGCCGACGACTACGCCTTCCTCCTGCGCGAATTGCGGAAGGCGTGGATTCAGACGCGGACGGCCCAGGGGGACGGCTGGATTGAGTTTGACCTGGCCCGCTGGCGTGGGCTTCACCGCAGCCTCCAACGCGGCATCCTGCGCGAGGCCATCCGCAGGTTGCGGCAGGAGCTGCGGAACATCAACTGGATTCACATTGAGAACGCCCTGGACGTGCTGAACCGCTCGGACACGGGCGAGGCCACGCTCCCCCAGGGGCTTGTCGCCGCGGCGCGGTACGGCCGGTGCTACGTCGCCGAGGCCGGCGTGCTGCCCCCGCCTCCCGTGCCGCAACTGGCGGGCGCGCCGCTCGCGGTGCCGGTGCCCGGCGCTGTGAGCCTGCCCGATGGCCGCTGGGTTGTGGAGACGCAGGTACTTGACACTGTACCGGCGGAGGCGCGCCTCAACACCAACCCCTGGCAAGCGTGGCTGGACCCGGGCGCGACGGGCCAGAACCTGGTGCTGCGGCCGCGGCGCCCGGGCGAGACCTTCGCCCCGCTGGGTATGGGCGGGCGACAGAAAAGGCTCAACGAGTTCATGATCAACGCCAAGGTTCCCCGCGAGTGGCGGGCCAACTGGCCCCTGCTGTGCAACGAGTCCCACATCCTGTGGGTGGCCGGGCTGCGCGTGGACGAGCGGGCCGCCCTCACCGAGGCCACCCGTCAGGTGCTCTGGGTCAGGATGCGCCAGAAACACGCCAAAATGCGCTAATCGTTCGCCGGAGGATGTATGACTGCAAACAGAAGCCGTGAGGCTGGAATGGTCATCCTAAAACCCGGGAAGGAGAAACCCGTCGTGCAGCGCCACCCGTGGGTCTTCTCCGGTGCCATCGCCCGAGTGGAAGGCCATCCCGCCGACGGCGATGTCGTCCTCATCGCCGACAGCCGCGGCCAGCCCCTGGCGCGCGGCGGGTACAACAGCCGCTCGCAAATCCGCGTCCGCATTTGGACATGGAACCCCGACGAGACCGTGGACGCCGCGTTCTTCGCCGAGGGTCTCCGCAAATCCTGCGAGCGGCGCGAATCCCTCCGCGCCGCCAACCACACCACCGCCTACCGTCTGGTCAACGCAGAGTCAGACCTCCTGCCGGGCCTCGTCGTGGACCGCTACGGCGAGTTCCTGGTGGTGCAGTTCCTGACCCTGGCGGCGGAACGCTGGCGCGCCGAAATCGTGGACGCGCTTGTGCAGTTGCTCCATCCGGCAGGCATCTACGAGCGGAGCGACGTGGACGTGCGCCGCAAGGAGGGCCTGACCCCCACCGCAGGCCCTCTTTGGGGCAAGGAACCGCCCGACACCGTGGAGATTCTGGAACACGCCCGCAAGTTCCTGGTGGACATCAAGCGGGGACAGAAGACCGGCTTCTACCTGGATCAGCGCGACAACCGTCGGCGCATCGCGCCCTATGCCACCGACATGGACATCCTCAACTGTTTCTGCTACACAGGCGGGTTCAGCGTGTACGCGGGGGCAGCGGGGGCCTTGCGCGTCGTGAATGTGGACACTTCCCGCGACGCGCTGGCCCTCGCCAGGCGCAACATGGCGCTGAATGGCCTCGGCGTGGGCGAGGACGAATACATGGAGGGCGACGTGTTTCAGGTGCTCCGCGCTTACCGCGACAGCGGCCGCACCTTTGACCTGGTGATTCTGGACCCGCCCAAGTTCGCCGTCTCCCAGTCGCAGGTGCAGGCAGCCACGCGGGGCTACAAGGACATCAACCTGCTGGCCATGCAGATTCTGCGGCCGGGCGGGATTCTGGCGACGTTCTCGTGCTCGGGGCTGGTCTCGCCGGACCTGTTCCAGAAAGTCGTCTTCGGCGCGTCGGTGGACGCGGGACGCGACGTTCAGATTCTGGAGAAGTTGAGCCAGGCCAGCGACCACCCCATACTCCTCTCGTTTCCCGAATCGGAGTACCTCAAAGGGTTCATTTGCAGAGTTCTCTGAAGTCCATTATGATTGCAGCGAATCCGCCGCAAGCAAGGAGCATGGAATGTACGAAGATGTATCCGAAGTGCTTTTGACCGAAGAGCAGATTCAGCAGCGCGTCCGCGAGTTGGCCGAACAGATCAGCGCCGACTACAGGGGAAAGGATTTGCTGCTGGTTTGCATTCTAAAGGGGGGCGTCCTCTTCTTGACCGACCTGATGCGCCAGTTAGACATCCCCCACGCCGTAGACTTCATGGCCATCAGCAGTTACGGCGCGGGCACCGAGTCCAGCGGCGTGGTGCGCATCCTCATGGACCTCAACACCAGCATTGAGGGTAAAAACGTCCTCATCGTAGAGGACATCGTGGACACCGGCCACACGCTGGACTACATCCTGCGCAACCTGAGCACGCGCAGGCCGGCCAGCCTCAAGGTATGCGCCCTGCTCAACAAGCCGAGCCGCCGCCAGGTGGACGTCCCCATTCACTATATCGGCTTTGACATTCCCAACAAGTTTGTCATCGGCTACGGGCTGGACTTCGGCGAGAAGTACCGCAACCTGCCCTTCGTCGGCGTGCTCAAGCCCGAGTTCTACCGGTAGGTTCGCGGAGACACGGTTCGGTCTGCGGAGGCGCGCCCGCGGGCACCTTCGCTGCGCGCCTGACCTCACACCCCGAGGAGGAATGCCATGGCCACGCCAAGAGTAGAGGCCCTGCTGGCAAGACTGGAGAAGGGCCACAGCAAGACGATGGAAATCTTTGCGGCGCTGACCCCCCAGCAGTGGGCGCAGGTTATCTACGATGCGCCGCACGTCTGGCGGGCGAGGGAACTGCTGGCCCACTTCGTCTCGTCCGAAGAGGCGCTGCTGCAACTGGCCCAGGACGTTGCCGCAGGCGGCCCGGGCGCTGCGCCCGACTTTGACTACGACGCCTTCAACGCGCAGGAGCAGGAGCGGCTCAAGGGCCGCGCGCCCGCCGACTTGCTGGCGGCGCTGGACAGGGCGCGCCGCGCCACGCTGGACTGGGTGCGCACGCTGGACGTTGGCGCGCTGGACCGCGTCGGGCGGCACCCGGCCCTGGGTGAGGTTACCCTGGAGACGATGATCATCGCCATCTACGGCCACCAACTGATGCACATGCAGGACTTGCGCGCGCGCCTCGCGCCGCAATCCTGAATCCCGCCGCAGCCCGCACAAGAAACCGAGAGGGAGCCGCAGCCCCCTCTCGGTTTGCCGTCCGTAGAAGCGCCCGCCTACTTCGGGAGTTTGGCGATGGCCTCGGCCATCCGCTCCAGCGCCTTCTTGATGTTCGGCACCGAATTCGCGTAGGACAGGCGCAGGTAGCCCTCGCCGTAGGCCCCGAAGGAAGTCCCCGACAGGCAAGCCACACCCGCCTCATCCAGCAGGTAGTCGGCCAGCGCCTTGCTCTTCATGCCGGTCCCCTTGATGTTCGGGAAGGCATAGAACGCACCCGGGGGCAACACGCACGACACGCCCGGAATCTCGTTCAGGCCCTTGACGATCACGTCGCGCCGCTCGCGGAATGCGGCCACCATGCGGTCCACGTCGTCCTGCGGGCCTTTGAGCGCGGCGATGCCGGCGACCTGCGTGGCCGCATTGGTGCACGAGTTGGAATTGGTCATGAGGCGCGTGATGTGCACCGCCAGGTCCTTGGGCATAACGCCGTAGCCAAGCCGCCAGCCGGTCATGGCGTAGGTCTTGGAGAACCCGTTGAGGATAATCGTGCGCTCCTGCATGCCCGGGATGCTGGCAATGCTGTGGAACTCGCCGTCGTACAGAATGCGGTCGTAGATTTCGTCCGACAAGACCGCGATGTCGCGCTCCATGGCGATCTTCGCGATCTCCTCCAGCGTCTCCTTGTCCAGGATGCCGCCCGTGGGGTTGTGCGGCGAGTTGATGATGATGAGTTTGGTCTTGTCGGTAACCAGTTTCCTGAACTCGTCTATGTCAAAGGCGAAGTTGTATTCTTCGCGGAGCGGGATGGGGACTGGCTTGGCCCCCGTGAAGTTGATCATGGACTCGTAGATGGGGAAGCCCGGGTTCGGGTAGATGACCTCATCCCCTGGCTCGGCCAGCGCCAGGATGGCGTAGAACATGATGGGCTTGCCGCCGGGCGTTACGACGACATTCTCCGGTTCCACGGGGATGCCCCGCGTGCGCGACATCTCCTCGGCAATGGCCTGGCGCAGTTCGGGGATGCCCGCGGAAGGGGTGTAGTGGGTGTAGCCGGAATGAAGCGCCTTGCACGCCGCCTCTATGATGTGCTTGGGCGTGTCAAAATCGGGCTCGCCGATCTCCAGGTGCACGATCTCGCGGCCCTGGGCCTCCAGCGCCTTGGCCCGGGCCAGGACCTCAAACGCGGTCTCGGTCCCCAAGCGACTCATACACTTTGCGAGTTTCATTGCGATTCCTCCTATTCGCTTTTATTAGCCGCGTCGTTGCGGCATGGTTACCTACACACGCGGGCGGATTATAGCACAAGGTCGGTTGTCTGACAAAGTCTCACCCGCGGCCCAGTCGGGCGTACACGCCCAGCAGTTCGCGGGCCGCCCGGTCCCACGTAAACTCGCGCGCCCGCCGCAAACCCGCCTCGCGCAAACCCGCGCGCAGCGCCGAATCCCCGACCACCCGCACGATGGCTTCGGCCAGGCCCGCCTCGTCGCGTGGGTCAACGCGCACGCCTGCATCGCCCACCACCTCGGGCAGCGAGGACACGTCGGACACGATAACCGGCGTCCCGCAGGCCATCGCCTCCAGCGCGGGCAGCCCAAACCCCTCGTAGAACGACGGGGTTACCAACACATCGGCGGCGTTGTACAGGGCCGGCAGTTCCTCGTCGGGCACGAAGCCGGGGAAGAGCACCTCGTCGTGCAACCTCAGGTCGTCCACAGCCGCGAAGATCGGCTCGTACACCCAGCCCTTCCTCCCGACGATGACGAGAGCGTGGGGCAGCCGCGCCTCCTGCCGCGCCCGGGCAAAGGCGCGAATCAACGTCGGGTAGTTCTTGCGAGGCTCCAGCGTCCCCACGGCCAGGATGTAGGGCCGCCCGCGCGCGTACTTCTCGCGAGCGCGGCGCAACGCCTCCGCATCCTCCACGGGCGCGAACATGGCGTCCACCCCGGCGTAGATGACCTGCACACGGTCGAGCGGCACGCCCAGGAGTTCCACCAAATCGCGGCGTGTGCTCTCCGAGTCGGCCAGGAGAAAATCGGCCCGCCCCACGGAGCGCGGCACAACCTGCCCCAGGTACCAGCACAGGCGCGGGTCGGCGCACTCGGGCACGCGCAGGAACGACAGGTCGTGGATGGTCAGCACCTTCACGGCGCGGGCCACGGGCGGCAGCACGAAGTCGGGCGAGTGGAAGATGTCCAGCCGCCCGAGGAACACCTCCACCGGCAACGGGATTTGCAACCGATGCCACAACCGCACCAGGTTGCGCTCGGAAATCGGCGTCTGCACCAGCCTGTAGCGATGGCTCGCCTTGGGCAGATGGGCCTCGGCGACGGGCTGTCGGCCCGCCACCAGCAGGCGGTAGTCGTTGTCCTCGTCCAGCGCCAGGGCCGCGCGGATCAACTCCCGCGTGAACCTGCCGATTCCCGCGCTCTGCCGCGCCGCCGACGTGTAATCAATCCCGATGCGCATGTTCCGACTTCCCGCCCTCGCGTGATCGCCTACGGTTGTCCTCGGCCATCATGGCGCGCCCCGCACCCTCTGTCGCGCGCGCCTAACCGCCTTCACACGCGACGCACCTGCAATCTGACACCAGTCCCGAAGGGGCTTCGTACCCTCAGCGCGGGGGTTCAGCCCCGCGCGCCTAACCGCCTTCACACGCGACGCACCTGCAATCTGACACCAGCCCCGAAGGGGCTTCGCACCCTCAGCGCGGGGGTTCAGCCCCGCGCGCCTCACCGCCTTCACACGCGACGCACCTGCAATCTGACACCAGCCCCGAAGGGGCTTCGCACCCTCAGCGCGGGGGTTCAGCCCCGCGCGCCTCGCCGCCTTCACACGCGACGCACCTGCAATCCGGCCCCAGCCCCGAAGGGGCTTCTCACCTTCAGCGCGGGGGTTCAGCCCCGCGCTGAACCGAGACACCGCCCAATACCAAGGCGTGCCACCGAGCCTGCCGCGGACGCAGCGCCTTTCGCGGCTTTCGTCCTCTTTCGCGCCCTTCGTGCTCCAAACGTCGCCCCGCGAACTCCGCACCCGTCGCGGCCTACTTGATGCCGCGGTACGTCCACACTCGGTTGACGCCAAAGTTCCAGAACAACACCACGATGATGGCAATCGCCTTCGCCACATTGTAGCCCAAAGGCCCCAGCAACGGCCCGAACACGTACTTGTCCAGGCTCAGGAACACGACCTGATTGATGGCCAGGCCCGCCACGTTCACCAGGGCAAACTGCGCCAGTTGGCTCTTCAGCGGGCGCTCCCGCGACTCGGGGAACGTCCACAGCCGATTCCACGTGAAGTTGTTGATGACCGCCAGGCTAAACGAGCACGTGTTGGCCCAGAACTTGCTGAACCCGAACGCCAGGTGCAGCAGGTTCAGGACACCGAAGTCTACCACCGCGCCGGACGTGCCGACGATGGCGAACTTGATGAAGCGCACAAACTCCTTGCGGTTCGTCTGCGCCAGTTCTATGATTCGTGTCAATTTCCCCCTCACACTTGGAATCCTTTTCCGCGATGACGGCTAGGCGGGATGGGCTTCGGGCGGGCGCGGCGACGAAGCCGCATCCCCCGTCGGCGCGCCTGCGGCCCAGGCCATGCCCAATGTCATGCCCACCAGCATGTTCATGCCGTGCACGTACAGATTGTCCACCAGATTGTGCACGCCCAGGTGCACCAGCAGGCCCACCGCCCCAATGCACACGGCGCGCGAAAGACCCGACGTGCGGCCCGCCGAGCGCATCGTCTGCGCCAGCGCCGCCACCATCACCGCCACATACGTCGCAAGCCCCAGCAGCCCCGCCTCCGCCGCGACGTTGATGTAATAGTTGTGCGCGTGGCCCAGCGGGTCGCGCCAGGCGCCGATGGCATAAGCAGGATACACCGCCTCGTAGTTGCCGAACCCTACGCCCAGCCACGGGCGGTCGCTGAACATCGCCCAGCCCGCCTGCCAGTGAGCCATGCGCTCCACGATGGCCCAGTTGGCGTCGGTAACCTCCACGGTGCGCACGTCAAACGGCCGGAAGTACGCACCCACGTCGGCGAAACGCTCCCCGATGGCGGGCGGGAGCAGGTGTGTCGCGGTTCCCCCCACCACCGCCAACGTCCCGACCGCCAGCGCGATGAGCAGTCCGGCCGCCCACCGCTTGCCGCGCAGCAGGATCACCGTCGCGGTGCTCGCCGCCAGGCCAATCCACGCGCCCCGCGACCAACTGGCGACGATGCCCCCCAGCGTGAGCGCCGCGGCGATGCCAACGCCGACCCACGCGGCGATGCGCCACCCCCGTCGGTTGGCGGCCGCCCGCCACGCCTGCGGAGCCGACAACAGCAGCGCCAGCGCCACAGGGAACACCAGCCCCAGGTAGCCTGCATACGGATTTGGCTGCCGGAACGTCCCGTAGGCTCGCATGAACCGCCCCAGGAGCACGAACCCCTCTGGCCCCACCTGGCGGAAGAACTGGTACAGCCCCAGCAGGCCCTCTAGCGCCGCGCCCAGGAGCACAAAACCCGTCGCGATGGCGATGCGCCTCCCGCGCAGCAGATTTCCCGCGGCGAGGAAGACCACCAGCAACTCGGCCCAGCGCAACAATTCCTTCGCGCTGTGCGCCAGGGACAGCGCCCCCAGCGTGCTCACCAGCCCCACATAGAGAAACAGCACGAGCGCCCAGGTCAGTGGGCCACGCCATCGGACGGGTTCGCGCAGCGCGAGCACGCGCAACACCCACGCGCCTGCGATCAGCAGCCCCACCGCCTCCGCGCCGCCGATGGAGACAGGCCCCACGGCGACCTCGTGCAACGAGCCGAACGGAATGGCCAGCGCCAGCAGGTACAGCGCGTAGTGCGGGCGGATCAGCGTGAGAAGAACCACGAGCGTCCCCGCGATGGCCGCTGCGGCGACGACAAGGGGCAACAGCGCCACGAGGAGGGCGGTGCCCACCACCAGCCCGCCCAGCACCATCTCCGGGACATGCCCGTGCAATGTCCACCACAACGCCTTCATGCTTCACTCGGCTTCTTGCGCGCAGCAGCCCCGTCTTGCAGCGCCCTGCGCGATGCTCCTACCCCCTCGCCAGGCGCTCCTTGAACCAGGCGATGGTCTCGCTTAGCCCTTCGCGCAGGCCGACTTTCGGCTCCCATCCCAGCAGCGTCCGCGCCCGCGTGATGTCGGGCCGCCGCTGGCGCGGATCTTCGGGGCGGCCCTCGGTGAAGACGATGCCCGCCTTGTTGCCCGTCAACTCGTTGATGATGTGCGCGAATTCCAAAATTGTGTGCTCGTCGGGGTTGCCCAGGTTCACCGGATTCACCTCTCGGCTGAACAGAAGCGCCGCGATGCCCTCCACCAGGTCGCTCACGTAGCAGAAACTTCGCGTCTGCTTGCCATCGCCGTGGACCGTCAGCGGCTCGCCGCGCAGCGCCTGCGACACAAGGCTGGGCACCACGCGCCCGTCGTTCAACCGCATGCGCGGGCCATACGTGTTGAAAATGCGGACGATGCGCGTATCCACGTTGTGATAGCGGTGATACGCCATCGTCATCGCCTCGGCGAAACGCTTGGACTCATCATAGACGCCGCGCAGGCCGATGGGGTTCACGTTGCCCCAGTACTCCTCGGGCTGAGGGTGTACCAGCGGGTCGCCGTACACCTCCGACGTGGACGCCAGCAAGAAGGTGGCGCCCTTGGCCTTGGCGAGCCCCAGCGCCTTGTGAGTTCCCAGCGCCCCCACCTTCAGCGTCTGAATCGGCAGGTTGACGTAGTCCACGGGGCTGGGCAGAGACGCCAGGTGCATCACCGCGTCCAGTTGCCCCTCCACATAGATGTAGTTGGTTACGTCGTGCTGGATAAAGCGAAAATGCGGGTTGCCAATCAGGTGCGCGATGTTGTCAGGGTTGCCCGTGATCAGGTTGTCCATGGCGATCACGTCATGGCCGCGGGCGACCAGATAGTCGCACAGATGGGACCCGATGAAACCGGCGCCGCCGGTGATCAGGATGCGCATGTCGCCATCTCCCGAAAAATGGATATCCGGCGTGTCGCGCCGGAAACCACCCCGTCTGAGGCGCGCGTAGTATACTCAAAGCCCGCGGCCCCGTCAAAGGCGACGCCCATCCCCTCGCCCCGCCCCGCCGACAGAACACGTAGGGCGGCTTCCCATAGCCGCCATGCGGGTTCCCTCGCCCCGCAAAGCGGGGAGAGGGCTAGGGTGAGGGGTGGCCCCACCAACAGAACACGTAGGGCGGCTTCCCATAGCCGCCCGCCATGCGGGTTCCCTCGCCCCGCTTGCGGGGCGAGGGCTAGGGTGAGGGGTGGCCCCTCGCCCCGCTTGACGCGCAGGCCCGCGCCATTACAATGAATGCCAGAGCGCGGCAAGGCTTCCGATCTCGGGCGCGCCGCAAGCCTGCTCGACGAGTGCCCCTTCCGTGCGCGAGGGAGTATGGCTCAGCATCTGCACAAGGCCGAGAAACAGTCCAACTCCGGGAGCGCCCCGCCCGGCGAAAAGCGCCTGCGCTGGATTCTGCACATAGACCTGGACGCCTTCTTCGCGTCGGTAGAGGAACTCCTGAACCCCGACCTGCGCGGCAAGCCCATCATCGTGGGCGCGTCCCCGGCCCAGCGCGGGGTCGTCGCGTCCGCCTCGTATGCCGCGCGCAAGTACGGCGTGCGTTCCGCCATGCCCACCGCCCGCGCGCTGAAACTCTGCCCGCACGCCATCGTGATCCACCCGCGCCACCACGTGTACGGCGAGTTCTCCGAGCGGGTCATGGCCATCTTGCGCGAGTTCTCGCCCCTGCTGGAGCAAATCTCCATTGACGAGGCCTTTCTGGACCTCACGGGCTGCGAACGCCTCTTGGGGCCCATTCCCGAAGTGGCGCGCCGCATCCAACAGCGCGTGATGGACGAAGTGGGGCTGTCAGCGTCAGTCGGCCTGGCGTCCAACAAACTGGTCGCCAAGATCGCGTCCGACCTGCACAAGCCGCACGGGTTCGTGTACGTGGAGCACGGGCGAGAGGCCGAGTTCCTCGCCCCGTTGCCCGTGGAGCGCCTCTGGGGCGTGGGCAAAGTTACCGCGTCGGCGCTCCACCGCCTGGGAGTGGAGACCATCGGAGACCTGGCCGCCCTGCCCGCGGAGGCGCTGGTGCAGGCGTTCGGCCCGCACGCCGTGGAGTTGAAGCGGCGCGCGCTGGGCCTGGACGACAGCCCCGTCATCACCGAGTGGCAGGCCAAGTCGGTCAGCAACGAGGAGACCTTCGCCACAGACCAGAAAGATGAGGCGTTCCTCAAGCAGGAGTTGCTGCGCCTGAGCGACAAGGTCGCCGCCCGCCTCCGCGCCAACGGGCAGGCCGGACGCACCGTGCGGCTGAAACTGCGCTACCACGACTTCACCACAGTACTGAGAAGCCAGACCCTGCCCATGCCCACCGACTCGGCCCGCGACATCTACGAGACCGTCCTTGACCTGTGGGACAGGCACTGGCAGAAGGGGCGCGCCGTCAGGCTCGTCGGTGTGGGCGTCGCCAACCTGGAAACCGCGCCCTATCGCCAACTCGGCCTGTTTGACCAGACCCACCCCCGCGACGACAAACTGGCCCGCACCTTGGACGAAATCCGCGAAAAGTTCGGGCGCAACGCCATTCGGCGGGCCTCGCTCCTGAAGGACGCCGACGACGATCCGGACTAACCCGCGGGAATCTCGCCGACGACGTGCACCCCCTGCTCGCTCACGTCGCAGGCGCAACAGACCACCGTTACGCCCTGCTGCATCGCGCGCCTCAACGCCGCGCCGAATGCTGGGTCCGTCTCGTCGTTCGGGCGGAAGTGCGTCGCATCGCCGCGCTGCACCACGAACACCACCGCGGCGCATCGCCCGGCCACGGCCAGCGCCTGCACATGGCGACGGCCCCGTTCCGTCGGCGCGTCGGGGAAAAGCGCCACGCCTTCGCGCACAAGCGTTACGCTTTTCGTCTCCACCCAGCAGAGTTCGCGCCCGCGGCCCAACAGAAGATCCACGCGGCCGGATTCCACGGGCACTTCCGCCCGCACCGGCAGCCACCCGGCCAGCGGGCCGCCCCCGCCCTGGCGCAGCCACTCGGCGAAAAGGCGCGGTGGCAGGCGCGCGTCCACGGAGACCCAGCCGGCCCCGCCCCGCACCAGCGCGAGGTCAAAGGCGGTGCGGCGTCCCACCCCGCCCGCAGGGGCAAGCCGAACGTCGGCACCGGCGACCAGCAGTTCGCGTATGCGCCCCGAATTGGGCACGTGAACGGGCGCGAGGCCGCCGGCCATCTCCACCGTGGCGCGAAACCGATTCTCGCGCGCCACGAAGCGGCCAGGGACCAGCGGGCGGGGGAACTGCATGGCTATTTTCCGGCGGCGTGGATGAGCCGCGACGCCAGATACCCGCCCAGCACCGCCAGGTCCTCGGTCGGCAGGTAGTTGGCCGCGGCGGCGTCAAACAGCACGTTGGCCGACGGCGAGAACTCCTCGTCGCCCTTGTACACGATGACGGCGAGCCACACGCGGGGAAGCGCGCGGAAGAGATACGACGCATCCCCGAAACTCAGCCTGTCCCCGCCCAGTGCCCGCGCCGCGCGATGGAAGGCTTCCAGGTCGGTGCCGAAGCGCGCGCGGATGCGGTGGCTGGCCCGCCCCTGGAACGCCGGATCGTACACCATCGCGTCGGGCAGTTCGCGGAACGCAACCCACCGGCCTGCGGGCGGCGCGCCGTCGGCGGTCAGCAGGTAGTGCAACAGCAGAATCCGCGTCGTGATGGGCACCTCGGCATTGTTCCCCACCAGGCGCACCTCCCCATCGGGGTGGTGGATGGTGTACTTCTCGCCCGTCAGCGTCAGCGACACCATGCCCGAAGCGGTGTCATAGTCGGCGCCCGCCTTCCAGGCCGTCTCCTGCGGATCTCGCCTCTTCCAATCCTCCAGCGCCTTCTCCAGCGCCGGCCCGTACCGTTCCTCGGATGTGCGCGGCCCCAATACCATGTCTGGCCTCCTTGCGTAGTCTTCACTGCGTGCTCATCGCCAGTATAGACCAAGGCGCGGCAACTTTCAAGTCGGGTTGACACAGACCTCAACCCCCGCTAAACTAGGAGCATATAACGGCAGCGCAACCCGCCTGCCCGGTCGCACGAGGTTGCCCATGATCTACACGAGAGAGAAACTTGAGGAGATAGAGGCCACCACGCTCGCGCCCTACGCGGCCAAGAGCGGCCAATCCCGCGGGCGCAAGTACCCCGAAGACGAACATCCCTACCGCACCGCGTTTCAGCGCGACCGAGACCGCATTATCCACACCACCGCCTTCCGCCGCCTGGAGTACAAGACACAGGTCTTCGTGAACACCGAGGGCGACTACTATCGGACGCGCCTCACGCATACCCTTGAGGTAGCGCAGATCGCCCGCACCGTCGCGCGCGCCCTGGGCGCCAACGAAGACCTGGCCGAGGCCATCGCCCTGGCCCACGACCTGGGGCACACCCCCTTCGGCCACTCGGGCGAGGAGGCGCTGAACGAACTCATGCAGGACCGCGGCGGCTTTGACCACAACCGCCAATCCGTGCGCATCGTAGAGGAATTGGAGCGCCGCTATCCCGAGTTCCGCGGCCTGAACCTCACCTGGGAAGTGCGCGAGGGGATGATCAAGCACGAGACCGAGTACGACAAGAGCGCCGCCACGGGCTACGAGCCGGACAAGGCCGCAACGCTGGAAGCCCAAATCGTCAACGTGGCCGACGAAATCGCCTACAACTCCCATGACCTGGACGACGGCCTGCGGGCGGGCATCCTGCATCCCGACATGCTGCGCGGCATGGAGTTGTGGGAGGAACTCCTGGCCGCGCTCCGCGTCCCGCCTGGGATGTTTGACGAACTCACGCGCCATCGGCTGATACGCAAACTCATCGGGCGGGAGGTTACCGACGTCGTCCAGGAGACGAGCCGCCTACTGGCGCACTACGGCGTCAACTCGGTGGAAGACGTGAGGAACCTGGGCGTTCCCATCGTGCGCTTCTCCGAGGAATTGCGGCAGAAGAACCGCGCCCTGAAGGATTTCCTGATGAAGAACTTCTACCGCCACTATCGCATGGTCCGCATGTCGCAAAAGGCCAAGCGGATGATCGGCGACCTCTTCCGCGCCTACATGCAGAACCCCGCCCAACTGCCCTTCGCGGTGGAGGAACGCAGTTGCGAGAGCGGCGACCTGGCCTGCGTGATCTGCGACTACATCGCGGGGATGACCGACCGCTACGCCATCCAAGAGCACCAGCGGCTCTTTGACCCGTCGGTTCAGGTATGACGCGACGACGCGCCGCCAGAGCCATCCGGCGGCGCGTCGTTCCGCATCCACTACGCTGGCTGTGCGGTGGCCTGCTTCAGGAACGGCTCCAACCGCACCACCATCCGCTCAAAGTAACTGTTGGCCGGCGGCTCGCTGCCGTAGGAAACCTCGGCCACCGTGGCCTTCACACGCAGGCGTTCCGTCTCCAGGATTACCTCCTGCCCCGGCGAGGCAAGCAGCAGTTCACCCTTGGGCGCAAGGGCCGCCCGCATGTCGGCATCTCCGTGCGCCCACTCGCTCATGAGGACCTTGGTTACCGTGCGGATGTCCGTCTTGTCAAACAGCCAGATTTCCAGGGCCGTAACGCGGTTGGGCGAGCCTTCCGCCAGCGTCTCGCTGATGCCCATCCCGCATTCGCCCAGGAACTCCCCCTCGGGCGACTCAATGCTGAAGGATTCGTCGTAGGCGGCCTCGCCCAATCGGTATGTGGCGACGAAACTGGTGAGCGGGGTTGTTCCATCCGCCGCGGGAGGCGCGGGCGCGCGCGACGGCGCAGGACGTCTGGCCGCTCCCTTCTGCCTGCGCGTGAGCCACCCGATGGCCGCAAGCGCAAGGAGCAACAGCACGACGACGCCCAGAATGAGCGGGAGCCAGCGCAGGAAGCCCGACGTGCCCTTCGCGGGAGGCTGAGCGGCAGGCGTGGGGGCAGCAGTTGCCGCCTCAAGTCCCAGCGCCGAGCGCAGCATCTCCAGATTCTGGGCTTCCAGGCCCATCTGCCTGGCGCGGCGGTCCTCAATCAAGTCCTGCAGAATCTGCGACAGTTCCTTCCTGTCCCAGTTACGCAGCCGCTGCTGCGCCAGGCCCGAGTCGCCGTTGGTCGCCAGGGAATCCGCAACCATGGCCACGTAGGCCTGCTTGTGCTCGGCCCGCAAATCCCAGGGGTCCGCGTCCACCCACTTCACGGGCCAGAGCCACCAGCCGATGACCAGCCAGCCCAGCAGAAGACCCAGGATCAACCCCGCAATCCCGGCGGCAATGACCTCCTTCTTCTTCAACTGGTTCAACATCTTTGTCCCTCCTGACATGAGGTGCTGCTGCGCGCGACTGGCGAGCGCGAACGGGCTCGCACCCGCGCACTACCCTGGACATTTGTGCTGCATTGTAGCACAATATCCCACGAAAAACAACGCCGACCGGAACTCAGATTCGGCCCCGTCTTGTGTTGGCAACCGAGGTGCGGCGCACCTGCGCCCATGGCGCGACCCACAAACTTCGGAACCGAGACGGAACTCAAATCCGAACGATGGGATCCTTGTCGGCCTTGGTCAGAATCTCCGCGCCCGACGCGGTGATCAGCGCCATGTCCTCAATGCGCACGCCGCCCCACCCGCTGAGATAAATCCCCGGCTCCACCGTAACCACATGCCCGGGCGCCAGCGTGTCCTGCGTGCGCTGGTTGAGGCCGGGCAACTCGTGCACGGCCAGCCCCACGCCGTGCCCCAAGCCGTGGCCGAACTTGTCGCCGTGGCCGGCATCGGCGATGATGGCGCGGGCCGCGGCGTCCACATCAGGCCCCAGCGCGCCGGGCCCCAGCCTCGCTTCCGCCGCCTCCTGCGCGCGCAGCACCACGTCGTACACCTCGCGGAATGTGCCGTCCGCATCGCCCAGCCACAGGGTTCGCGTGAGATCCGAGTGATAGCCGCTCACCCGGGCCCCCATGTCCACGACGATAGGCTCGCCCGCGCGAATCTCGCGGTCCGACGCCAGCGCGTGGGGCATCGCTCCGTTGGGCCCCGACCCCACGATGATGTCAAAGGCGATGCCATCGGCCCCATGAGTCCGCATCCAGACCTCCAATTCCCAGGCGACCTGCTTCTCCGTCATCCCCGGCCGAATGGTGCGCTTCAGGTGCGCGTAGGCCGCGTCCGCGATCTCAACCGCCTTGCGGATGAGGGCGATTTCCCCCTCCTCCTTCACAGCCCGAAGTTCCTCCACGACCCCTTGCGTCGGCACGAGAGCCGCTTCGCCGACCTTCTCAGCCCACGCCTTGTGCTTGGCGTAGGTCAGGTGCGCGCTCTCAAATCCGACCCGATCCACGCCCGCCTGCGCGAGAAGGTCGGGCAGTGCCTGCGCCACGTCCCGCTCCAGTTTCACGATCTCAAAGCCCGGCGCTTCGCCCGCCGCGCGCTCCGTGTACCGCGAGTCCGTTAGCAACACGGCCCGGTCCGCGGAGACAAACAGCGTCCCCGCCGAACCCGAGAACCCGCTCAGATAGTACCGATTCAGCGGCTGCGAGATCAGCATGGCGGGCAGTTCCAGAGCGGCCATCCGCTCGCGCAGCCTGGCCAGGCGTTCCGTTGTCATCGTCATCATCCTCCTCTCGTGTGTGCAATCAGCGTGCCACCGGCGCGGTTCTCGCGCCTTGCGCCTGCCCGCCGGCGCCGTTATCCGCGCGAACGCGGGTGGGCGCGCAGGTACACCTCCCGGAGCCGCTCCTGGCTTACGTGGGTGTACACCTGGGTAGTGGCAATATCCGAGTGGCCCAGCATCTCCTGGATGAAGCGCAGGTCGGCCCCGCCGTTCAGCAGATGCGTGGCGAACGTGTGCCGAAGGACGTGCGGCGTTACCCGTCGGGTGATGCCGGCGGCGCGGGCCGTCTCCCGCACCAGGGTATCCACACTCCGCGACGACAGGCGCAGGCCGAAACGGTTCACAAAGAGCGCGTTGGTCGCAGCGGGCCTGTGCCCGGCGGCCAGCAGGCGCGGCCTCCCCTCGGCCAGATAGGCGTCCAGCGCCCTGCATGCCGGCTCGCCCAGGAAGGCCACTCGCTCCTTCGCGCCCTTGCCCCACACCCGCAGCCGCGCCTCCTCGCGCTCGTAGTCGCCCACGTTCAGCCCCACCACCTCGGAGACGCGGAGGCCGCTGGCGTACATCACCTCAAGGATGGCGCGGTCGCGCAGGCCGGCGGGCGTGGATGTGTCGGGAACCCCGAGCATCGCCAGCACTTCGGCGTACTCCAGATACCGGGGGAGGCGTTCCGGCACCCGCGGGAGCGAGACCAAGCGGAACGGATTCTCCGCAATCTCGCCGTTGCGCATGAGGTACTTGGCAAAGGAGCGAAGTTCGGACAGCCGACGGGCGACGCTCGCCTGCGCCAAATGGCGGCTGCTCAGCCACAAAAGGTACCGCCGAATCAGCGGCACACTGACCGCCGACCAGTCCTCGGCGTCCTCGCCCGCCGCGAAGTCTATGAACTCCTGAATCTCGGTTCTGTAGTTCTTGATGGTGTACGGCGACGCGCCCTTTTCGTACCGCAGGTACGCCACAAAGCGGTCCAGGTGCCGCTGGAGAATGGACGGCTCTGCGCGCTCGGTTTGTGTGCTCATAGATGCTGCCTAACTCTGCACGGGTTGCGCTGCCAGTTCAGAGATTGGCGTTTCCTCGCCGCACTTTGTGCACACCGCCACGCCCGGCGACTTCGGCTTCTCGGTCAGGAGCCCGCCGCAGTGCGGGCAGGGTTGCGGCAGCGGCCGGTTCCAGGTGGCGAACTTGCAGTTGGGATAGTTGGCGCATCCGTAGAAGGTACGCCGACGCCGCGTGCGCTTCTCCACCAAATCGCCGCCGCACTCGGGGCATTTGGCTCCCGTGGGCGAGACCAGCGGCTTGGCGTTGCGGCACTTCGGGAACGCGCTGCACGCCAGGAACTTGCCGTACCGCCCGCGCTTGATGACCATCGGACTGCCGCATTTCTCGCAGACCTCGTCCGTCATCTCCACGGGAATTGTAGTCGGTTCCATATTCTGGCGCGCAGCCTCCACGGTCGTGCGGAACGGCTCGTAGAAATCCCGGAGCACCTGCACCCAGTCCTTCTCGCCCGACGCCACCTCGTCCAGGCGGCTTTCCATCTCGGCCGTGAAGCCCACGTCCATCACTTCTGGGAAGTGCTTGACCAGCAGGTCGTTGACGATGAACCCCAGTTCGGTCGGCACCAGCCTGCGCCCCTCAATCTGCTCCACGTACCCCCGCTCCTGGATGGTGGACAGAATGGGCGCGTAGGTGCTGGGGCGGCCGATGCCCTTCTCCTCCAGCGCGCGGACAAGCGTCGCCTCCGTGTAGCGCGGGGGCGGCTGGGTGAAATGCTGCTCCGGGAACACGCCTCGCAGGTCCAGCATCTCGCCCACCGACAGCGGCGGGAGCATCCGCTCCTCTTCCCCTTCTTCCTCCGGCGCTTCGTCTGCCTCGCGCCGCTCCATGTACACCTGCATGAAGCCGGGGAACTTCACCCGCGATCCCGTGGCCCGCAGGCCGTAGGTCGCGTTCGGATTCCCCACCGGCGAGACCCGACTGTCCGCCGCGATGTCCACCGAGACCGTGTCAAGAATCGCCGATGCCATCTGGCTGGCAAGAAACCGCTTCCAGATGAGGTCGTACAGGCGATACTGATCCGACGTCAGGTACTGGCGGATGGCCGCCGGCTCCCGGAAAACGGAGGTGGGGCGGATGGCCTCGTGCGCCTCCTGCGCGCCTTTCGCCTTGGTCTTGTAGGTCCAGGGCTTGGGCGGCACAAAACTGGCGCCGAACTTCTTGCCGATGTAGTCCAGCGCCTCCCGCTGCGCCACCTCGGCCACGTTGGTAGAGTCGGTGCGCATGTAGGTAATCAGGCCCACGCTGCCCTCGTCGCCGATGGGCAATCCCTCATACAACTGCTGCGCCACGGCCATGGTGCGCTTGGGCGAAAAATGCAACCGGCGCGAAGCCTCCTGCTGGAGCGTGCTGGTAATAAAGGGCGGCGACGGGTTGCGCCTCACCTCCTTCTCGCGCACCTCCAGCACCGCATACAGCGACCGCTCCAAATCCTCCTTGAGGGCCAGGGCGTCTTCGCCCCGATGGCATTCAAACTTGTCGCCCCGCACCTTGACCAGCGCGGCGCGGAACGGGCGGTCCTCCCCCCGCTTCTTCGCCGCCTCCGGCTTCTTGGCCAGTTCCACATCCACCGACCAGTACTCTTCAGGCACGAAGGCTTGAATCTCGCGCTCGCGCTCCACCACCAGCCGCACGGCTACGGACTGCACGCGGCCCGCCGACAGTCGGTTGCGCCCCATGTTCTCGCGCAGCAGCGGACTCAACGTGTAGCCCACGATGCGATCCAGAATGCGGCGCGTCTGCTGCGCGTCCACCAAATGCTGGTTGATGCCCATCGGATGGCTGAACGATTCCTCTATCGCGGGCTTGGTGATCTCGTGGAACACCACGCGATAGACCGGCTTGCCTCGGATGCTGCTCCCAAGCGTCTCCTTCAGGTGCCAGGAGATGGCCTCGCCCTCGCGGTCGGGGTCGGTGGCCAGGTAGATTTCCGCGGCAGCGCTGGCCTCCTTCTTCAGTTCTTTCACCACCTCGGCCTTCTTGGCAGGAATCACGTACCGAGGCTTGAAGTTGTTCTCCAGGTCAACGCCCATGCGATTCATCGGAAGGTCGCGGATATGCCCAACCGAGGGCTTGACCTTGTAGCCCTTGCCCAAGAACTTACCCACGGTGCGGGCCTTGGCTGGCGATTCCACGATGACCAGTTTGCCCTCGCCCCTCGGGGCCGCGTCGGCCGGGAGCGCGTCGTGCGCCTCCGTGCGGCCCAGGCGCGTGAGCGTCGTCCCGCACACCGCGCACCGGCCGCGCGTGGCCGGCCGCCCGCCCGCCAAGAACACCGGCTCGGCGTCCACCATTTCGCGCTGCGCCTTGCACTTCACGCAATAGGCTTCCATGCTATGCGCCTCTCTTCCCATCGGTGATTTGGGTTCACCTCAGAGCGCACCGACGCTGCAGAGAAAGATAACCATCCAGCCCTCTGCGGTCTGCACGCTCCCCGCTGTGAACGCACGTTACATCTAAAGATACTGTCGCTTGTTCCCCTTACGGAGCATCTCCACAAGGATTTTCACATCCTGCGCGCGGTCTTTGGGACACACTAGCACCACATCTTCGGTGTCCACGATGACCATATCCTTCAGCCCGATGGCCGCCACCAGCCGCTTCCCGCCCCAGATGAGCGTGCCCTCGGTGTCCAGCGCGACGTGCTCGCCCACGATCACATTGCCCTGCTCGTCCGCCGGCACCACCTCGGCCACGGCCTTCCACGAACCCACGTCATTCCAGCCGACCGAGATGGGAATGACCGCCACGCGACGCGCCTTCTCCATAATCCCCACGTCTATCGTAACCGGCTGAATGCTCGGCCAGACCCGTTCCAGCACGGCCTGCGCGTCGGGCCTGTCCAGCGCGCCGTCAATCTCATCCAGGGCGGCGCACAGGTCGGGCAGCAGGTTCCGCATCTCGTCCAGGATGCGCGAGATTCGCCAGACGAAGATTCCGCTATTCCAGTAGTAGCGGCCGCTCTCCACAAACTGCTGGGCCCGCGCCGCGTCGGGCTTCTCGGTGAACTGAACCACGTGATACGCAGGGCCAACCCCCGCGTCGTTCAGCGGATGCCCGCGTTCTATGTACCCGAAGCCCGTCTCGGCCCATCGCGGGGTGATGCCCAGCGTGGCGATGTAGCCCTGCTCGGCCAGGGCCACAGCCGACCGCAGCGCGGCGCGAAAGCCCTCGGCGTCCGAAATCACGTGGTCGGCGTGGAGCGACGCCATGACGCCGTCGGGGTTCTTGCGCCGCATGTGCAGCGCCGCCAGCCCGATACAGGGGGCCGTCCCCTTGCCCATCGGCTCAACGAGGATGTTCTCAGGCGGCAATTCCGGCAGGTGGGCGCGCACCTGGTCCGCATGGGCCGCCGCCGTCGCCACGTACACCTGGCGCGGCTCCACCAGAGGCGCAATCCGCAGGTAGGTTTCCCTGAGAAGCGAGCGGTCTCCGCCCAGGGACAAAAGGTGCTTGGGCATGTGTTCGCGGCTGCTGGGCCACAAACGCGTCCCCAAGCCCCCCGCGAGTATGAGGATGTTCAGCGTAGCGATGGTCAAGTCCCCCTTCCCTCGTGAAAGTTACGGACGATAGACCTGCCGCCCTTCGCGCACGGCCACATAGTTCATGCTGCCGACATGCCGCACCAGACCCTTGAGTTCCATCATCACCAGGGTACTGTTCACGTCGGCGATGGACATGCCGGTGGCCCGCGCCAACTCGTCCACGTGAATCGGCTCCGCCGCCATGTGCTGCAAGAGCAACGCCTCTCCGCCTGCCTCCGGCAGAGCCTCCCGCGCCTGCACGAATTCCTCCACCATGTTCAGGTTGAGTTCCTGGAGGATGTCCTCCGCGCAGACGACCGGCTTCGCGCCGTCGCGGATGAGTTCGTTGACGCCGCGACTGCCAGCAGCCAGGATGCTGCCAGGGACGGCGAACACATCCCGTCCCTGCTCCAGCGCGTGGCGTGCCGTGAGCAGCGCGCCGCTTTCTCGGCCCGCCTCCACCACCAGCGTCCCCAGCGCCAGCCCGCTGATAATCCGATTCCGCGCCGGAAAGTTCCCCGCCTCCGGCTTCGCGCCGATGGGACACTCGCTGACCAGCGCGCCGTTCTGGATGATGCGCTCGGCCAAATCTCGGTGCTCGGCGGGGTAGATCACGTCCACGCCCGAACCCAGCACGGCGATGGTGCGGCCGCCCACCGACAGTGCAGCGCGGTGCGCCACCCCGTCAATCCCGCGCGCCAGCCCACTGACGATCGTAACGCCGCACCGCGCGATCTCCGACGCCAGCAGATGGGCCACCTCGCGCCCGTAGGTGCTGGCCTTTCGCGTGCCCACCACGGCCAGCGCCAGTTCGTCGCGGGGCAGTATCTCGCCCCGAACGTACAGCAGGGGTGGCGAGGCCGCGATGTTCCGCAGCAGGCGAGGGTACTCGGGATCGCGCCAGGTGAGAATCGTCGCGCCTGCCCGCTCCACGCGCGCCATCTCCCGCTCCAGCGAGATTTTGGCGCGGGTCTCCTGCAACGCCTGGATGCAGCGAGTGTCCAGGCCCGCCGCCGACAGATCCCAGGCGCTTGCCTCCCAGGCCCGCGACAGTTCTCCGAAGTGATCCAGCAGCAGACGGATGCGCTTCGGGCCTATCCCTGGCACGAGATTGAACCCTACCCAGAAGGCAACCTCATCCAACCCTGCTCTCTCCTTGCGGCAAGGATATCCAAACCTTGCCCACCTGTCAAGCCGCGCCGCAAAGCGACTCATCGGCACAGGTGCGACGCACTTCCGGAACGCAATGGCCCAACGCCCACCGTCGCTCGCAGAAGTTGAGTTGGGAGAGAAGGAACTTGCGGGGATGCGCGGGCGTCGCCTACACGAGGCCAGGGATGAGGTGAACGGTCATTCGGCCCTGCTCAAGGTCTATCCCCAGGATGACGTCCGCAATGGCCGGCAGCCAGACCTCGCCTTGCGGCGTGTCCACCACATAGACATCATTGGCCGGCAGGCTGATCACCTCCGAGACCGTCCCAAGGCGCTGGCCGGCGTCCGTCCACACTTGAAGCCCGACGATCTGGTGAACGTAGAACGTGTCGGCGGGCAGGGGCATCGCCTGCTCGGTGGGCACCGAGATTTCCGCGCCGCGCAGCATCTCCACCGCGTTGCGGTCGTCCAGGCCGACGAGTTTGATGACGACATCGCCCTTGTAGAACCGCGCCTTCTGGATGGTGTAGCGGCGCGGCTCCGGCCCGATCCAAATCTCGGCGCCCTGCCGAAACCGTTCGGGGAAATCGGTGAGCACCTGCACGCGCAGTTCCCCTCGCACGCCGTGCGGCGCGCGCACCTGGCCCACAATCAAAAAGCGAGGCTCAGCCGGCAGGTCTCGCTCGGCTGAGCCGTTTGCGTCGCGAAGCGATTGGCCATCCGCCAAATCGGGCATTAGTCAATCTCCAAAACGTAGGGCTTCCCGCGCTGGGCGGCCCCCACCCGCAGGAGCGCCCGCATGGCATTGGCCACGCGCCCCTCCTTGCCGATGACCCGCCCCATGTCCTTGGAGCCGACGCGCAGATGGATGATGATGCGCGAAGAAGTTATGCGCTCGTCCACGCGCACCGCCGAAGGATCGTCCACCAGGGACTTGCCGATGTACTCAATGAGTTCTTTCACAGATGCGCCCCTCCGAGTCGCCGCGCCAACGGCGTGCAGGGTCTCGCTACGCCGTGGGTTGCTCGGTGCTGCCCTGCTTGGCGGCGGCCCACTTGTCCATGATGCCGGCCTTGGTCAGCATCCGCATCACGGCATCGCTGGGCTTCGCGCCCTGGGACAGCCAGTGCAGCGCCCGCTCCTCGTTGATCTCCACGGTCTCCGGCTCCGTCCGAGGGTTGTAGAAGCCGATGATCTCAAGGAACGCGCCGTCGCGGGGCGCTTCGCGCTCCGTTACCACGATGCGGTAACTGGGCTGTTTCTTGGCACCAACTCGTCGCAAACGAATACGCAGCATATTCTTCAACCTACTCCTGAGAAATTAGCAACATACTATACCACAGGCCCCCGCAAACGCCAAAATCCGAGCGCCAACCTCACAATGGTTGCCAACGCGGCATCACCGGAACAGGTTGAATAGCCCGCCTTTCTTGCCGCCCGCCAGGTCTTTCATCATCCGCTGCATCTGTCGGAACTGGGACAAGAGTTGGTTCACGTCCTGCACGGTCGTGCCGCTGCCGCGGGCAATGCGCCGCTTCCGACTGGCGTTGATGATCTCGGGGCGCCGCCGCTCCTCCGGCGTCATGGAGTTGATGATGGCCTCCACCTGCTTCATCTGTTTCTCGGTCAGATCGGCGGGGATGTCTCGGCTTGCCTGCGACAGCCCTGGGATCATCTCCAGCAGTTGGCTCATCGGCCCCATCTTGCGGACCTCGTGCAACTGCTTGCGAAAATCCTCCAGGTCAAAGGTGGCGGTCCGCAGTTTGCGAGCCATCGCCAGCGCCGACTCCTTGTCCAGCGACGCCTCTGCCCTCTCAATGAGCGTCAGCACGTCGCCCATCCCCAGGATGCGCGACGCCAGCCGGTCGGGATGGAAAACCTCCAGGGCGTCCAGTTTCTCGCCCGTCGCCAGGAACTTGATGGGCACGCCTGTAACTTCGCGCATGGAAATGGCCGCGCCGCCGCGCGCGTCGCCGTCCACCTTGGTGAGGATCAGCCCCGTGAGGCCCACCTGCCCGTTGAATTCCGTGGCCACGCGCACCGCGTCCTGGCCCGTCATGGCGTCGGCCACCAGGAGAACCTCGCTCGGCTTGACCGTGGCCTTGATGACCTTCAGTTCGGACATCATCTGATCGTCAATGTGCAGGCGGCCCGCCGTGTCCAGGATGAGGACGGTGTACGCCGCCTTGCGCGCCTTGTCCAGAGCGTGGGCGCAAATCTGGGGTGGCGGCACGCTCGTGCCCTCGGAGTGGACGGGAATCTCCAGTTGCGCGCCCAGAACCTCCAACTGGGTAACGGCGGCGGGGCGGTAGGTGTCGGCGGCCACAAGCATGGGCCGCTGCCCCGCCTTGCGCAGGTGCAGCGCCAGTTTGGCGGCCGTCGTCGTCTTGCCCGAACCCTGCAGCCCGACCAGCATGACCACGTTCGGGGGCGGCCCCGAAAGGTCCAGTTTGGCCGACTGGCCCAGCGTGGCGATGAGTTCCTGGTGCACGATCTTGATGACCTGCTGCGCCGGCGTGAGGCTGCGCGCCACCTCGGCACCCATCGCGCGCTCCTTCACCCGCGCCAGGAACGCCTTCACCACGGTGAAGTTGACATCGGCCTCAAGCAGCGCCAGCCGCACCTCTCGCAGCGCCGCATCTATGTCCTGCTCGGACAGTTTGCCGCGACCCGACAGGCGGTCAAATATGGCCTGGAGTCTGGTAGAAAGCGTTTCAAACACGTGGACACCTTTCTTTCCGATTGGAAGCGCATTGTAGCCGTGGAATTCGCCGCCGTCAAATCGGCGCCCCTTCAGCGGGTCCCCTCGCCCCGCCTGCGGGGAGAGGGCCAGGGTGAGGGGTGCAATCCCCTCGCCCCGCTCGCACGGAGAGAACACGTAGGGCGGCTTTCCATAGCCGCCCGCCCGTCCCATCGCCACGCTCGCACGGAGAGGGCCAGGGTGAGGGGTGGCCTAGAGGAATTGCATTCCCCCAACCCTGTGCTATACTTCTGGAGCGCCTATGCGAGCGCGCTGCGCGGAAAGCCCGCGTCTCGCACCATTGGCACGAGAATCCTTCGCCGTCGCGAGGAGGTCCATGGATCGCTCGGTACGCCTGATGTACATCCAGCGGCTATTCTATCAGAACCCGAGGGGGTACAAAGCCTCCGAACTGGCGCGGTTGTGCGGCGTGGACCCCCGCACCATCAACCGCGACCTCCAGGACCTGCAGGACGAGCCGTTTCGGCTCCCCCTGGTAGCGGAACCGGACTGGCGCTGGCGGCTGATGAAGGGCCACCGGTTCACGCTTCCGCCCATCTACTTCTCGCTCCAGGAGGCCGCCGCTCTGTACCTGGCGGCGCGGCTGCTGGACAGGATCAGCGACGAGCCGAACCCATTCGTGGCGCGGGCGCTGGTCGCCCTGGCCGACGCCCTGCCCGCCGAAGTGGGGCACGTCATCCACGAAATGGTCTCCGAGAGGCTCGGCGAGGAACAATCACCGTTCGCCCGCGCCTTTGAGGTCATCACCCTCGGCTGGGCCACGGGGCGCAAGGTGCACATGCGCTACCGGTCGCTGCACAGCGACGAGGTGCGCGACACGGTGCTGGAGCCGTACCTGGTCGTGCCCTCCTGGCCGGGCCATGCCATCTACGTCATCGGCTACGCATCCCACGCCGGTGAGGTTCGCACGTTCAAGATGGAGCGCGTTCTGGACGCCGAACTCCTGGAGGAAACCTTCACCGTACCGCCGGAGTTTGACGGGGCCTCGCTCCTGAAAAGCGCCTGGGGCATCATGTGGGGCGAGGAGACCAAGGAGGTCGTCCTGCGGTTCACCCCCGCCGTGGCGCGGCGCGTGAAGGAAGGCCGATGGCACAGCAGCCAGGAGGTGCAGGACTGCGACGATGGCGGGTGCATCCTGCGGTTCCACGTGGCGCACCCCGGCGAGATGAAGTCGTGGATTCTGGGCTGGGGGCCCGACTGCGAGGTGCTCGCGCCCGAAAGCCTGCGGCGGTCGGTCGCCGACGCCCTGCGGCGGGCCGCCGCGCTGTACGGCGAGGAGCCACCGCCGGCAAACGGAGAACTCCCGGCAGGCTAGGCCGCCTGCGAAACAAGCGTTGACCCTAAGGGAGGATGGTTATGGGGGACAAGATACGGGTGATTCTAGCCGACGACCATGCCCTG
>JACIWU010000014.1:0-20743 GCA_014360805.1 Chloroflexota bacterium | reverse complement strand
CCTCATCCCCGCCCGTGACCTGGATGCCGTGAAGCGCCGCACGCGCGATAGCCGACGACCATGCCCTGGTGCGCCAGGGAATCCGCCAGTTCCTAGAAGAAGCCGACGATATTGCGGTGGTGGCCGAGGCTGCGGACGGAGCCGAGGCAGTGCGGGTGGTAGAAGAGTATCGGCCTGACGTCGCCATCCTGGACATCCAGATGCCAAGACTGACGGGCATTGAGGCCACACGCCAGATCAAGAGCCGCCTCCCGAGCACCCGAGTCCTCATTCTCACCGCCTACGACGATGACCCTTACGTCTTCGCGCTGTTCCAGGCCGGCGCCGACGGGTACATCCTGAAATCCGCGGACGCGGACGACCTGTTGGAGGCTATACGGAAAGTTTACCGCGGCGAGCCGGCGCTTAGCCCCGAAGTTACCGATACCGTGTTGCGGCAGATCAAAAAGGGAGGCCCCGCCCAGGCGGCAGAACAAGTGGAGCCTCTCACCGCGCGCGAAATCGCCGTCTTGCGGCTGGCGGCCCAGGGGCTGACAAACCGGGCCATCGGGCGCGAACTGGGTATCAGCGACCGCACCGTCCAGGGCCATCTGGCCAACATCTACGGCAAACTGAATGTGAGTAGCCGCACCGAGGCTGTTACCGAGGCGCTCAAACGCGGATGGATTGTCCTAGAGTAGGAGCAGCGTCCTGAATGTCCACGGATGCACGCACCACCCCACGAAGGAGATGGTACCGCCGGCTTGAAGTGCAACTGTGGCTGTGGGCAGTCATGCCCCTGACGCTGGCGCTGGTCGCCTTCACGCTGACTGGCGTCTATAGCCACCAGCGCGCGATGCACGACTTCGTAGCCGAGCGCGACGCGGCGCTGGCGGGTTTGTACGCCAGGCAAATTGAGGACGGCCTGGCGCACGGAACGATCTACCTGGATGGGACAGGCATCGCGCTGACCGTCCGCGATGCGCACATTGGCAAGCGCGGCATCCTCTACGTAGTGGACAGCGAAGGCCACGCTGTATTCCACCCGGACCCCGCCGTCGTAGGTCAGGACCTGTCCGCTAGCCCCGCTGTGCAGGCAGCCATGCGCTCCATCAGCGGGACCGTGTCGGGCCGTCTCCCCGATGGCACCGAGACCATTGCGTCCTTTGCCACCGTGGGCGAAACCCGTTGGCGCGTCATTGTGGAGGAACCTGTGGCCGATGTGATTGTGCCCATCCTCCGATTTTCAAGCCTTGTGCCGGCGTTGGTTGCCGCCGCGGTAATCCTGTCGGTGATCATTGTCTACTTTTCGGTGCGCACCATCGTCCGCCCGCTGCAACGCCTGGCGGATGCGTCCGCCAGGATAACGGGAGGCGAGTTCTCCGGGCTGCAACTGGACGTGGGCGGGGTAGAAGAAATCCGCGACCTCCAACACGCTCTTAGGGACATGGTGGAGCGCATCCGGCGCTACCAGGAATCCATGCGCGACTACATTGAGGGCATCACCCAGGGGCAAGAAGCCGAACGCGCGCGCCTATCGCGGGACCTCCACGACCAGACGGTGCAAGACCTGATCGCCATGACCCAGCGTTTGCAGTTGGCCCAGCGCGCCCTGGAACGCGGCGACTCGTCGGCCGCCTTGGATGCGCTCCGTGCCGCGCGCTCGCTGGCCCAAGATGCGCTGGGCGAACTGCGCCGACTCATTCGCGCCCTGCGGCCTATCTATCTGGAAGACCTTGGGTTTCTTCCCGCGCTAGAGATGCTGGTGCGAGAGACCCCGAACCCCCCTGCCGAACTCCGCGTATCCGGGGAGGCACGCCGGCTTCGCCCTGATGTGGAACTGGCCGCGTTCCGCATAGCACAAGAGGCGCTCGCCAACGCCGTCCAGCACGCAGGAGCCAGCAAGATCACTCTGACCGTCTCTTTCGGCAAACGCGGAATAACCCTGTCGGTGGAAGACGATGGAGTCGGATTCATCCTGCCGGACATCCCCGACACGCTGACCCACCGGGGACACTTCGGCCTTGTGGGCATGAGGGAAAGGGCCGCGCTGCTGGGCGGGCGGCTGGAGATCCGCTCGGAACCCGGGCGTGGAACCCGAGTAACCGCTTGGTTTCCGGCAGAATAGCCAACCCTCGGCACCCCTGCGTGCGTCGCCAAACTGCCACCCGACGGCCTGCTATACACCCCGCCGTTCTGCCTACGCCTTTCCCCGCCACAATCCCCTGTTCGCACCCCCAATAGCGAGTACAATGAGAACGTAAACACATTCCACAAGTTGGGGAGGAAACAAGAACATGAGAGTCAGATGGATTGCACTTGCCACCATTGGGATCACCGCTGCGCTCGTGCTGGCTCTAATGGGGGCCGTATGGTATCTCGGGAGCCGCAACATTGCCCAGGCCCAGGGGCCGCAAGGCTGGTTCGGCGGATGGGGCATGATGGGGCGCTTCCTCGGCACCGGCCCGGCCGCCACGGGAACGCCCGCGCCTCAAGGCCCGCAGTCAGGGGCCTGGGGACCTATGGGCATGATGGGCCGCTACTTCGGCGCCTCGGGCGGGTCTCTCGCCATGCCCTGCACGGGCGGGTTTGGCACGCCCGCCAATCCGGGCGGTCAGCCTATCAGCATCGCGCAGGCCCAGGAGGCAGTGGAGAAATACGTGGCTAACCTGGGCTTCAGCAACCTCAAGGTGGACGAGGTGATGGAGTTCACCCAGAACTTCTACGCCATCGTCAAAGAGAGCGACACGGGCATCGGCGCCATGGAATTGCTGGTGGACAAGTACTCGGGGGTCGTGGGGCCGGAATACGGACCAAACATGATGTGGAACGCCAAGTACGGGATGCACCGTGCGGGCGTAGCCCCGTGCTGCTCCTGGGGGAGCGCCGCCTCAGGTGCCATGACGGTAACGCCGGACGAAGCCCTGGCGATCGCGCAGCGATGGCTGGACACCTACCGCCCCGGCACCACCGTAGAGTCGCATGCAGACGCGTTCTACGGCTACTACACCGTCCACACGCTGAAGGATGGCAGGGTCAGCGGCATGCTGAGCGTACACGGCGCCACCGGCCAGGTATGGTATCACAACTGGCATGGCGATTTCGTCCAGATGATCGGCGAAGAGTCGTAGCCGCGCACCGCCAGACACAAGAAACCGAAAAGCATCCGTGGCCGTAGAGGCTACGGATGCTTTTTCGCCGCTCTGTGAGCGTCCGGCCCGCCAGGCGGCGAAGATTCCCGGTCCCCGACCCGCAGGGCTTCGCACCCCCCGCCCGATTCTTCAGCGTCGGGCGTCTCCCTCGCTCAGCATGGCAGGCGAACGGCAGGTTTCGCCGTCGCAGCGGCGGGCGATGCACCTGCGCTGGCGGCGCCAACAAAAGGCGAAACCCGAACCCCCATGCCCGATAGAGCGCAAAGCGGGCATGGAGCCGTTCGAGCACTGGGCCGGAGGAGGCAAGGGGCGTTCCTCAACGGCCCATCAGGATGTCAACGGAGGGCCGCGGACAGAGCCGCCCGCGCAGGCTCCGACGATCGCATCGTTGCGCCCCCGTCAACGATCTGGCCGTCCAGGATGCGAATCACGCGCCCTGCATAGGCTGCCGCCTGGGGGTCGTGGGTTACCATCACGACGGTTTGTCCGGCCCGGTTTAGGTCGCGTAGCAATGCCAGCACCTGGGCGCCGGTCGCCCGGTCCAGGCTCCCCGTAGGCTCGTCGGCAAGTAGAATAGGCGGACGATTGACCAACGCCCGCGCCACCGCCACGCGCCCCTGTTCCCCGCCGGACAACTGCGAAGGGAGACGGCGCTCCTTCCCTTCTAAACCCACCTGCGCCAGGACCTGATGGGCTCGGGCGATCTTCTCCCCGCGAGGAATCGGGGCAATGGCCATGGTCAGCAGGACGTTCTCTAAAGCAGTCAAGTACGGCAGCAATTGGAGTTGTTGAAAGACGAACCCTATGTACTCATGGCGGAAATCGGCCTGCTGTTCGGTGGACAGGCTGTACACGTCAATGCCATCCACAAGCACGCGGCCGGAAGTAGGCGAGTTCATGCCACCCACAACGGTGAGCAGCGTGCTCTTGCCCGACCCTGACGGCCCCATCAGAGCCACGAATTCCCCTTCTGCGATCGTCAGGCTCACGTCGCGAAGGGCAACAACCGGAGCGCCGGCAGAATTGTAGACTTTGCTCACATCGTGAAGTTCAATCATCAGGCGTTCTCCTTTGCGACAGTTCATTCGCAGCAAGGGCTGCTACAGCGCCCGTAGGGCAACCGTCGGGTCCACGCGCGTGGCCTGCATGGCCGGGTACAGGCTGGCCGATAGCCCCACGGCCAGGGCACACGTGACCGCTAGCACGCCCATGATGGGGTCCCATGGCACAGGTGCGCTCACGTTTGCCAACCGCGGAACCAGCAAGATGGCCGCCCCCAAGCCTGCCAGCCACCCCAGCATGCCGCCCGCCAGGCTCAACAGCGCCGCCTCGCCGAGAATGACTCGCGCCACGTGCCGCTGACGGAACCCCAACGCGCGAAACAGCCCGATTTCCTGCCGCCTCTCGGCCACCGCGCCCAGCATGGTCGTGAGCACGACCAGCGCGCCGATGATGATCACCACGACCGATGTGGCCGCCGCAAAGCGTTCCAACTGCCCCACTGTCTCCATGCGCAAGGCAACCGCCTGTCGCAGCGCCGTTACGCGAGCCTGTGGCAGCGCCTGTCCAATCTGCTCCACGATGTCTTCAATCGGGCATGCTGTGCATAGCGCCGCCACTTCCACCAGACTAACCGCCCCGGGGTGGCCCAATGCCTGCTGGGCTTCAGATAGGTCCACAAACAGAATGTCGTCATCCTGGGAGCCGTTTTCGGCGAGGACGCCCGCTATACGGAACGTTCTCCCGTTTATGTCAACTGCATCGCCCGGCTGAACGGACAGGCTCTGGGCCAACCTGGCCCCTATCAGTGCGTCTTCCGGATCCGTCGGCTGCATCCCCTGCTCCACGCTCCACCAGCGTTTGAGCCGCAACTCATCCGCAAAGCGCACGCCGGCCATGAGGACCTGCCGCCCTCCGAGCGACACTGCTCCGAGCAGTTTGGGCGCTATCACGCTGATGTTCGCCGCATTCTGGATGCTTCCGATGCGCTCCACGTCCGCCACGGTCAGAGACGCCACGTCGTAGGCCGCGGAAGCCACGGTGACGCCGCCGTAGGATAGCGCCAGGTCGTTGGACTTGGGCACGACCACAATGTTAGCCCCGAATTCATCCATCTTCACAGCCACGTCCGCCTGCATGGCCCGGGTGATGCTCATAAGCGCCACGGCAGTGGCAACGCCGATGGCCAGGCCGAGCACCAGGAGCATCATGCGCCCTTTCCGCCGCCACAGATTCTTCAGCGCAACATCTATCAAACTCATTTCTGCATTCTCCCGCGACCTATTCCGCGTGACAGGGAACCCGATTAGAAGTACTTGATTCCGGCAGCGATATCTTCTGCCTGGATCACCAGCATGTCCCCATCCACCGCGCGATTCAGCGGCGAGGGATTGCAACCGCCTTGCACAACGTTGATCTGATCGGCAGGAAAGCGCCGCCCGCAGTTGTTGCACACGACCTCATCGCCTTCCTGACGATAGCCTTTCTTGAACGGGTAGCACACGTCGCAAGCGTTGAAAGCCGCGCGCACGGTTCCATCCGCGCTCTTGAGAACGAAAAACTCCAGAGGCTTTCCGTTGTACACATAGGTGTAGTGGTGAGCCTTGCCATCATCAAAGGTTGCAAGCGGCAAGCGAACGACCCCGTTCTCCGCCTGTACCACTGGATACGGCGCGTGTCCAACCGTCGCGGCCTTGACCGAGGGCGACGACGGTTGCGGTGCATCCCCCGTTGCGGGGGATGGGCTAATGACTCTGGCGCCTGCGCCGGGGGATTTACCGAGCACAAGCGCCACTCCCGCTGCAGCCAGCAGGACGAGCGCGGCCCCCAGCATGAAAACAAGCGGAGACCTGCTGCGAGACTTCCTACTGGGCTGGGGCTGAAAGCGCGCCCGCTTTCGGTCGCGGGCAGTACCAGGGTGGACCCTTTTCTGATTCACGAGACCCCTCCAATATCTGAAAAGTTACCTTGACGATTATACGTGGCTGGCTGCAGCGATGGCAGGGCACAATAGCGTGCTCACCATGCGCCATTTAGCGGGGATAGGGCCAATCGCCACGTGTGGTATAATCGGCGCAACAAATCCCAACAGGAGGCAAACCGATGAACCCCCAACTGCTCGCTCTGTTCACCGCCATCGCGTGGGGCGTGGGTGGCTTCTTTGAGAAGAAGGGGCTTCACCTGGGCAACCTATCGCCCCAGGTGGGCATCACCATCCGCACCGCCGTCGCGCTCATCATCCTCGGCGCGGCCAGCGCATCCCAGTGGAAGAGCATCGCCCAGGCAGGCGCCAAGCCCCTCTTGATGATGGCGCTTGGGGGCGGCGTGCTGGCAGGCGCTGTGGGAATGCTGTGCTTCTACGCCGCCATCAAGGGCGCGCCGCTGGGCCGCGTGATGCCTATCGCCTTCACATCGCCCCTCTTCGGCGCGCTCATGGGCATCCTCTTCGGCGGCGAACCGCTCACGTGGAAGACGGCCCTGGGGATGCTTCTGACCATCGGCGGCATCGTGACGCTGACCATAGGCTAGGCGGCTAGGGGCGCGGCCGAACGGCGGATTTTTGCACATACCGCCATTCTGCTGTATAATGCCATCAGTGGTGTGGGCGGTTAGCTCAGTCGGCCAGAGCGCCACGTTGACATCGTGGAGGTCGTAGGTTCGAGCCCTATACCGCCCACCACAAGCCCCCGAGGCTCCGTCTTCGGGGGCTTTTCGTTTACGGCGCCTGGCCCGTTTCGCGCTGGCATAGGATGGTGGAATGCTCCTGAAACCCGGCCTTGCGGTACAAGGCGCGGGCGGCGGCGTTTTCGGATCGGACCAGCAACCGCACTCCGGCCAGGCCCAGTTCCCGGCTCAAGTCCGCCGCGTGGTTCAGCAGCGCCATCGCCACGCCCTTGCGCCGGTGCGCCGGATGGACGAACAACTCGTCCACATACAGGTAGCCACGGCGCGAGTCGGCCTTGGGGATGCGGCACACGTGGGCGAACCCCGCCGGCTCGCCGCCCACGCGGGCCAGCAGCACCCAGAAGCCATCGCCCCGCAGAAAGTCCCAGGCGCGGCGCGCTTCCTCCGCCCCTGCGCGAACCTCAGCAACCGCGGCGCCCTCCCTGTCCGCCGCCCACAGCGACACCAAGTCGTCCCAGTCCGCCGCCGTAGCCTGCCCCACCGTGATGCCGGCCATTGTCCACCTCCGTGGTCAGAAGCATAGCGGAACGCCCACAGGTTGGCAACTCGCCCCGCCTGTGGGAGAACACGTAGGGCGGCTTTCCATAGCCGCCCGCCCATCCCCTCGCCCCGCCCGCGGGGAGAGGGCTAGGGTGAGGGGTGCAGTCCCCTCGCCCCGCAACGCGGGGAGAGGGCTAGGGTGAGGGGTCAAAAGCCGACTGGACGTTGCAAAATTGCACACCCTAGAGTATAATGTAGCGCAATAATGAGGATACGCTCTGCGGCCAGGCCGTAGAGACGCGCTCGGCAAGCGCCGAGTCCGCGTGCAAGTCATTGAGGAGTCAGAGGCCGATGAAAAGGTTGAGAACCTCCGCGTGGCTGGGCCTGTGGATCGTCCTGGTGCTTGTGCTCCCGATCTCCCCTGGCCTGGCTGGCAGGGGCGCATCCGCCGTATGGGCGGCCGCGCAGGATACCGAAACCCCCACGCCGACAGAGACGCCCACCGACACCGCAACGGAAACGCCGACGGCCACGCCCACCGACACCGCAACGCCCGAACCGAGCGCCACGCCCACCGAAACGCCCGCGCCTACCCAAACGCCCACGCACACGGTCGCGCCCTCGCCGACGAACACAGGCGCGCCTACGCACACGCCCACGCGCACCCGCACGCCGACCGCCGCGCCCACGGCCACCGCGACGCGCACGTCCATCCCGTCGGCCACGGCAACGCCGCCGCGCCTGCCCGACTACGTCATCACCGGCATCCGCACCGACCCCGCCATCCCGTACCTGAACCAACCGTGCACGGTCATCGTCAACATCACCAACAAGGGTGCCGCGCCGTCGTACACCATCACGTGGGTGGCGCTCTTCAAGAACTCCGAGACCACACCTTACCAGCAGATGCCCGTGTACCCGATTGCGGTCAACGCGACGCAAATCGTGTCCTTCACGCTCACCTTCGCCTCTCCCGACCAGGCGGGCTATCACTACCTCTTCGTCAAGGCCGACTACACCAACGCCCTGACGGAATCCAACGAGGACAACAACCGCGACTTCATCTACGTCCGCGTGTTCCCGCAGCCGACGGCCACGCCGACGCCCACCATCACGCCGACTCCGTCGCGCACGCCCACGCCTACCAAAACCGCCACGGCAACGCCCACGCGGACACGGACGCCCACGCGCACGCCGACGCCAACGTTCACGCTGCCGCCGACGCCGACATCCGGACTTACGCCTTCGCCCACATTCCCGCTTGAGATCCCGACCCAACTGCCCACGCAGACGCCGACGACGGCGGCCCTCGCGACGGCCACGCGCACCCCGTTGCGCCCGCAGGGTTCGCCGACACAACCGCCTGCGACGCCATCGCCGACGCCGTCCGGCGGGGCCGAGAAGCCCTGGGGCATCATCTCCGTGGTCGTGGGGGTCTTCCTGGGCCTGCTGCTTGTCGGCGGCGGCATCCTGGCCCTGGCCCCGCGCCTGCAGGCAAAAGACGACTCGGGCGAGCCAGGCGCAGGCCCCGCGGACCCGGGCGAGCCTGCGGCGGGCATTGGGCAGCGTATCGCGGGGTGGTTGGAACGCATCGGGCTGCGCGGGGGCGGCCCCGATGACCACCCCGGCGGCCAGGATCCAGCCTAGGTACTCCAAGAACCTATGAAACCCGGTGCCGTTTGCCGCCGCTCCAGCCGCCGATACTTTGCCGTTGCGGCCTGCGCCCTCATCGTCGCGGCGCTGGCCCTGCTTTCCGCCTGCGCGTCCCCCAGCGCCACGACCATCACCATCGTGGCCGATGGCGAGGAGCGGGTCTTCAGCACGACCGCCGCGACCGTCAACCAGGCGCTCAAGGAAGCCGGCGTCGCGCTGGGTGCGCTGGATCGCGTGTCGCCGCCCTCGTGGACGGCCATCGCGCCTGGGCTTCGCATCGTCATCGTGCGCGTTACCGAGGAGATGCTCACCCAGACCCAGCCCATCCCCTACGCGCGCAAGATCATCCACGATGAGGCGCTGCCCGCCGGCGAGCACCGGCTCATCCAGGCGGGCAAGGAAGGCGTGGAGGAACTCACCTACCGCATCGTGCGCGAAGACGGCGTAGAAGTGAGCCGAAACCTGGTGAAACGCGCCACCGCCGTCGCGCCGGTGGATGAGATTCTCGTCGTGGGTTCCAAAGGCTCGCTGCCCCCCGTGGCGTTCAAGGGCACCATCGCCTACATCTCCAGCCGCAACGCCTGGATCATGCGCGAGAACAGCGAGGGGCGCAGGCCCCTGACCTCGGAGGGTGACCTGGACCGCCAGGTCTTCAGCCTGTCCCGCGACGGGAAACTGCTCCTGTACTCCCGCGAGAACCCCAAGGGGGATGATCCCGTATTCAACTCGCTGTGGGTCATCACCACCACCGTCAAGGGCGAATCTCCGTCGCCGCTCGGGATTGACAATGTCCTGTGGGCCGACTGGTCGCCCGCGGGCGATGCCATCGCCTTCTCCACGGGCGAGCGGGCAGCGGGCATCCCGGGGTGGAAGGCCCGCAACGACCTGTGGATCGCCCGCGCGCCCACCTTCACGCCGACGCAGGTTTTGTCGCCCACGGCCAACATCTACTATCCCTGGTGGGGCACCACCTACGCTTGGGCGCCCGACGGCACAAAACTCGCCTACGCCAATGCCGGCGAGGTCGGCGTGGTGGACATGAGCACCGGCACGCGAAAGCGGCTGGTGCAGTTCGCGCCCTTTGACTCGCAAAGTACCTGGGTCTGGGTGCCGGGGGTCTCCTGGTCGCCCGACAGCCGATTCCTCGCGACGGTCGTTCACGGATACGCGGGCACCGGCATCCCCGAAGAAAGCCCGCTCTTTGACCTCTGGATTCTGTCGGCCGACGGCGCCATGGTAGTGCCTGTGGCCCGCGACGTGGGCATGTGGGCCAATCCCGCATGGTCGCCGTGGACGGAAGAAGCCCAGACCCAGAACGTGATCCTCTTTGGCGTCGCGGAAAACCCGACCCACTCGCAACTGTCGCTGTACGAACTGTACATCATGGACCGCGACGGCAGCAACCGACGCAGGGTCTTCCCCCTGCCCGGCGAGCGCGGCGTGGACACGGTGGAGACCGCATGGTCGCCCGACGGCCAGGCCGCCGCTCTGGTCTTCCAGGGCGACCTGTACCTGCTGGATCCCGCATCCGGCCAGGTGCAGCAGTTGACGGCCGACGGGAACAGCAGCCATATCCGCTGGGCAAAGTAGGAATCTTATCGGAAGCAGGAAACTCGCATGAGGGGAATATCGCGCACCGAACGGATTCTGGGCGTGGTCGCGTTGGGAGCGATGGCCCTGCTCGCCATCGTCTTGGCGGTTACGGCCCCTGCGCGCCCGACCGAGCCGGCATGTCTCCCCCACCGCCACGCCATCCCGTCGGGCGTGGGCGTGAACGTGCAGTTGCAGGGGCTTCCCGCCGAGACGATAGCCCAACAATTGGACGGGGTGAAGGCGGCGGGGTTCACCTGGATTCGCCAGCGGATGTCGTGGGCCAATACGGAGCCGACGCCCGGGCAACTGGCCTGGGACGCCTGGGATGCCATCGTGGAGGGCGCGGCCAGCCGGGGGCTTCAGGTCATCCTCGTCCTGCAAGACGCGCCCGCCTGGGCCAAGGCTCCCAAGGATGTGCCCTTCGCGGGAGCGCCTCCCCGCGAGCCGGATACGTTCGCGCGCTTCGCCGAACAGGTCGCCGCGCGCTTCCGGGGCAAGGTGGCCGCCTACCAGGTCTGGGACGAGCCGAACCTGGGCGCGCACTGGGGCAGCGACGGCGTGAACCCGGCGGCCTACGCGGCGCTCCTCGGCGCCGGCTATCGGGGCATTCGCCGCGGCGACGCCGATGCGGTGGTGCTGGCGGCGGGCCTGGCCCCCACAACGGAGCGCAGCCCGGCGAACCTGAACGACCTGGATTTTCTGCGAGGCCTATACGCCGCGGGAGCAGGCCCGTTCTTTGACGCCCTGGCCTACAAGCCCTACGGCTTCTGGAGCGATCCCGACACCGCCGCAGACCCGAACGTTACGAACTTCGCCCGCGCCGAACTCATCTACGACATCCTGTGCCAGAATGGCGACGGGCACAAAGGCATCTGGGCGGTGGAATTCGGATGGAACGCCCTGCCCGACGGCTGGGCGGGAAAGCCCTCGCCGTGGGGCACGGACCGCGCAGAGCGGCAGGAGGCCCGTTCCGTCCTGGCGGTGCGGCGCGCGCGGGCGCAGTGGCCGTGGATGGGGCCCATGATCTGGGCCGCGTTCCGGCCGCAGGCCCCCGCCGACGATCCCGTGTGGGGGTTCGCGCTCGTGTCGCCCGACGGCCAGGCGCGGGCCTTCGTGCGCGAGTTGGGCGCGCTCTCGGCCCTGCACTACACAGGCCCCGGCCGCTACGAGGCCTCGCCATCCGCCGCCACGTGGATGGGCGACTGGCGGTTTTCGCCCCTGGGCGCCGACATCGGCAAGACGGGCGACGCCGTTGAGATTCCGTTCACCGGCACAAGGATTGACCTGCACCTTCGGCCCGGCGACTACTGGGCCGTGCTCTACGCCACGGTGGACGGCGCGCCCGCGAACCGCCTGCCCAAGACCGCCGACGGCAAGGCGTACATCGTGCTGTACGACCCCGCCAACCAGCCCGCCACGGTTACGGTGGCCAGCCACCTGGACAACGGCCATCACGTCCTGCGCCTGGAAGCCGAGGGAGGCTGGGGTCAGTGGGCCATCGCGGGGTGGTCCGTCCTGCGCGAGGAGCATGGGCATCTGCCCGTGTGGCTGCTGGCGATTCCGGCGGCCGTGCTCGCGTTCGTCCTGTTTGGGAGCGCCCTGTGGTGGGCGCGGGTGGTGTACCGATGGGTGGAACGGGCGCGCTGGCTCCATGGGAAGGTGTTTGCCCTGGGCATAGCCATCGGCGTGGCGCTGTTTCTGTGGCGCGGCCCGGCCTGGCTGCCGCTGGTGGGGCTGGCTCTCCTCATCGTGTGTAGCATCGTGCGGCGCGACATCGCCCTGGGGGCCATCGCGGCATCCCTGCCGTTCTACCAGGTGTACGGCTCCGTCTTGGGCCGGCACGCCTCTCTGACCCTGGCGCTCTTGGCAACGGCCGTCATCGCCGCCATCTGCGACGGCTACCTGGTCTGGGTTGTGGAGGGGTCGCTGGGGCGGCGCGTGTACGGCCTGCGGTACACGTGGAAGCGGGTGCAAGACCGTTTCGCCGGCTGGTGGCGCAACCTGGACGCCATGGACTTCGCCGTTGTAGCCCTCGTGGTCGTGTCGGGGCTGTCCATCCCAGGCTCGCAGCGCACGGATGTCAGCGTGCGGGAATGGGTGCAGGTGGTTCTGGCAGCGGCCGTGTTCTACGCGCTCATCCACGCGCAGAAAGGCAGCCGCCCGGCCTGGATTCTGGTGGATTGGCTCACCGCAGGGGCAACGGCCGTGTCGCTCGTGGCCATAGCCCAGTTCATCACCGGCAGCGGCGTGATCACCGCCGAGGGCGTGTTGCGCGTGCGCGGGTTCTACGGCTCGCCCAACAACCTGGCGCTGTTCCTTGGACGCACGCTCCCCATCGTGCTGTGCCTGGCTGCCTTCGGGCGCAGGCGGCAGATTGCCTACGGCCTTGCAGCCGTGCCCCAACTTGCGGCGCTGTTCCTCACGTTCTCCAGGGGGGCGCTCCTGTTGGGGATACCGGCGGCGCTGCTCTTCATCGGGATCGTGCGGCGCGGCAAGACCCTCTGGGCCATGCTGGGAGGCGCCGCCGCGATCGTCGCCAGCCTGATCCCGCTGGCCGGCACGCAGCGGGTGGCCTCGCTCCTGCAAACCGGCCAGGGGACTACGTTCCTGCGGCTGAACCTGTGGCGGGCGGCCTGGAACATGATACGCGAGCACCCCTGGCACGGCGTGGGGCTGGACAACTTCCTGTACGCCTACCGGTCGCGGTTCATCCTGCCCGTCGCCTGGGAAGAGCGCAACCTGTCGCACCCCCACAACTTCGTCCTGGACTGGTGGACGCGCCTGGGCACCCCAGGGCTGGCCGTCCTGGCATGGCTGCTGGGCGTTTTCTTCGCAACCGTCGTGCGCCTGTATCGTGGCCGCACCGACCGCACGATGCGCGCCGTAACGCTCGGGCTGGCCGCCAGCATGATAGACGCGCTGGCACACGGGCTGGTGGACAACATGTTCTTTCTCACCGACTTGGCGCTCGTATTCGCCCTCACCCTGGGGGTTGTGGGGCTTCTGAGACGGGAAAGGGGCGAATAGGAACGACCGGCAAGCGCCGGCGGGCCTGGATACGGCAGACGTACTCGTGCTTGACAACGGGCCGCCCCGTGGGGCAATATACATTTGTCGGGAACACCTGAGCAACGACAGGAGGGGAGAGTTGCAAGGGCCACAGGATTGGACGGCACCGTCCTATCGCACGCTCCAGGAATTGGTAACGGATCGCATCCGCGAGGCCATCCTTCGGGGATGGCTGAAGCCCGGCGAGCGGCTGGATCAGGCCGAAATCGCCGAGCGGTTCCAGGTGAGCCGCATGCCGGTGCGTGAGGCGCTGCGCACGCTGGAGGCCGAGGGTCTGGTGAAGTTCTACCCGCATCGCGGGGTGGAGGTCTGCGACCTGTCGCCCGAGGAGATTGAGGAAATCTACCAGATTCGCAGCGCCCTGGAGGCCATGGCCATCCAACTGGCGGTGCCCCACTTCAACGAGGAGGCCGACCGTCAACTGTCGGCGCTCTTGCAAGAGATGGAAGAGGTCGCCGACGATCCGCCAACCTGGACGACGCTGAACTATCGGTTTCACCGAATGCTGTACGGGCTGTCGGGGCGGGCGCGGCTCTGCGCCATCATTGAGAGCCTGCGCAACACCGTGCAGCCCTACGTGGCCCGCGACGTCTCCCACCCCACGCGGGCGCGCCGCGCCATGGAAGAGCACCGCGAGATTCTGGCGGCGTGCCGCGCCGGCGACGCCACCCGCGCCGCGGAATTGATCTCGCAGCATCTCAAGCAGGTGTGCGACAACCTGGTGGCCAGCCTGCGCGGGGCGAAGGCGGAAGAAGCGTAGGGGGCGGCGAACGGGGGGCGAGCCACGTTTGACATCCCCCGCGTTCTGTGCGATAATGGTCTTGCTCGCACAAACGGCGAGCTTTGGAATCGCCATCCTTGGATAAGGAGGTGATGCCGATGGACAGTAGTAAGCGTACTGGCGCCGTAGCATCACCTCCCGTTGAGGGATAGGGCTACGGCGCACCAGAGAGCCTCTCTGCGGAGAGGCTCTCTGCGTTTTGCGGGCGCGGGTCAGAACCGTAGGGCGGCTATCCCTAGCCGCCGCCTGTCCCCTCGCCCCGCCTCGCGGGGAGAGGGCCAGGGTGAGGGGTGCAATCCCCTCGCCCCGCCTGCGGCGTGTGCCAGCCGTCGGGTCAGGGTCGGGTATGGAAACCCGACCTACAGGTTGCCGGCAGAACCGTAGGGCGGCTATCCCTAGCCGCCGTAGGCCTACGAGGTCAGCAGACGGGGTAGGAGAACAGCCAACGTTACGCAAACACAATCGCCGTGCGCTCCACGCCGCGCGCCGATTCCCACAGCCCCAGCGCCTTCAGCACCTCATCGGGCCTGCCCGTGCCCTGCGGCCCCGACTTGAGCCGCATGCCGAGGATGTATCGCCCCTCACGCTGCCCCACGATCCACAGGCGCTCCACCAGCGGCCGCAGATCGTAGTGAGCGTCGCGGCCCTTTCGCTCACGCTCGCGCACCACCGACTCCCGCGCCAGGAACGCCCGCAGATGCGCGTCCAGATCGGCGGCGGAACCCGGCCACTCCACTGCCGCCTGATAGTCCACGGTGGCCGACAGCGACATCAGCGCCGGCTCCGTCAGGGCGACCTCCGCGACGGCGAAGACCTCCACCCCCGCCGGCAGCACCGCATGGAGCCTTCGCATCACCTCGCCAGGCTCCAGCCGCGCCGTGAGGAAGAGGTCAACCTTCTCGGCGCGGCTCGTAACGCCGGTGGGCAGCGGGCAGGCCAGGGCAATCCGTGGCCTTGGGTTGAACCCCTGCGTGTGGGCGATGGGCAGGCGGGCGCGACGGCAGGCCCGCTCCCAAAGGCGCAGCATGTCCAGGTGCGACACAAACCGCAGCGGCTCGCCCTTGGCATAGTCCAGGCGCAAACGTTGCACGGCAGGCGCGTCTAGGGACATAGGGCCGTTCCTCCCGCCAGGGGCAACGCCGCGTTCACGCCGCACCCCACGCACCCCTCGCGGCAGTCGGGGGTGGGCATCGCCGCGCGGCACCGCTCGGCCTCGCGCCACAGGAACTCCTTGCGCACGCCGATGTCAATGTGATCCCAGGGCAGCGCCTCGTCCCTGTCGCGCGGCCTACGGCCGTAGAACTCGGGCGACAGCCCGCACTCGCGCCAGGCTTGCTCCCACGCCTCGGGCCTGTAGGCATCGCCCCAGGCGTCAAATCGGGCGCCCAGTTGCCACGCCCTGTAGATGACGTCGGCCACCCGTCGGTCGCCGCGCGACAGCGCCGCCTCCAGCAGCGTCGTGCCCGGATCGTGCCACGAGAACTCCACGCCCTTGACGCGCAGACCGCGCCGCAGAATCTCCAGGCGGCGGCGCAGCGTCTCGTCGTCCACCAGCGGCTCCCACTGGAACGGCGTGTGGGGCTTCGGGACGAAGGTTGCCACGCTCACCGAGACCTGGGCGCGGCCCCCGCGATAGCGCCGCCCCACCGCCACCACCTTCTTGACGAGATCCACGATGGCCTCCACGTCCTCGTCCGTCTCGGTGGGCTGGCCCACCATGAAGTACAGTTTGATTCGGTTCCAGCCGGTGCTGAAGGCCGCCTCGGCGGTGCGCAGCAAATCTTCCTCCGAGACCTTCTTGTTGATGGCGTCGCGCAGCCGCTGGCTCCCGGCCTCGGGCGCAAAGGTCAGCCCCGTCTTGCGCGTGGTCTGCACCATTTCGGCCAGGCGCACCGAGAAGGCATCGGCGCGCAAACTGGGCAGCGAGATGGACACGCCCTTCGGCGCGCAGCGTTCCGCGAGGGCACGCACGACCTCCTCAATGTGGCTGTGGTCGCTAGAACTCAATGACACCAGCGAGATTTCCTCGTGGCCGGTGGCAAGCAGCATCTCGTCGGCCGCGCGGACGATTTCGTCCACGGTCCGCTCCCGCACGGGCCGGTAGATGGTGCTCGCCTGGCAGAATCGGCAGCCCTGGGTGCACCCGCGCTGAATCTCCAGCATGGCGCGGTCGTGCACGGCCTGGATGTACGGCACGATGAGGCGCGTCGGCGGCGGGGGCAGCGCGGGGACCACTCGCTTCACGACGCGCGCCGGCGCCTCGGGCACCAGCGGAACCGTGCGTTTCACCCGCCCTTCCGCGTCGTATTCAGCCGCGTAGAACGAGGGCACGTAGATGCCGCCGATGCGCGCAGCCTGGCGCAGAAAGTCGGCCTTCGGGCGTGGCCCCGTCGCGCCGCCGCTCCGCTTCCAATCGGCGTACAGGCGCACCAGTTCCAGCAGCACCTCCTCACCCTCGCCGATGACGAACAGGTCAAAGAACGCGGCCATCGGCTCGGGGTTGTAGGCCCCGCTCCCGCCCGCGATGACCAGCGGATCCTCCGCGCGGCGTTCCGCGGCCAGCGGCGCCAGCCCTCCCAGCGACAGAATGGTCAGCGCGTTGGTGTAGTTCAGTTCGTAGGGCAGGCTGATGCCCACGATGTCAAAATCCGTGAGCGCGTGGCCCGTCTCCAGCGAATACAGCGGCAGGCGTGCCTCGCGCAGGCGCGCCTCCATGTCCAGCCAGGGAGCGTACACCCTCTCGCACAGGATGTCGGGCTGGCGGTTCAGGATGTCGTACAGGATCATCAGCCCCAGGTTGGACATGCCGATTTCGTAGGTATCGGGATAGGCCAGTGCCACCTTGACCGGCGTGGACGCCCAGTCCTTCACAACGCTGTTCCACTCGCCGCCGGTGTACCGGCCCGGCTTTTCCACTTCGCGCAGAATGACTTCCAAATCGGACACCATGCTCATGACGAAAACCCCAAACGTCTCCCCGAAGAGAACCGGAATGCGGCAATCGGCGCGGCTAGGCGAAGTCCAGTTTCCTGTGCCGGAGCGCCACGCTCTGGACCAATCCCAGCCCCAACAGCAGCGACAAGAGGGCGTTGTTCCCGAAACTGATGAAAGGCAACGGGATACCCGTGGCCGGAACCAGGGCCATGTTCATCGCGATATTCACCGTGGCCTGCACGAAGATATAGACGGCCATGCCCACGGCGATGAGTTCGCCAAACCGATCGCGCGCGACCCCGGCCACCCGCAGCAGCCGCCACAGCAGCAAGCCGAGAAGCGCGAACAGCACCATCGCGCCGACAAACCCCAACTCCTCGGCCAGCACCGAAAAGACAAAATCCGTATGGCGCACGCGCAGAAAGTGCAACTGGCTCTGCGTGCCGCTGGCAAACCCCTTGCCCAGCCAGCCCCCCGACCCGATGGCGATCATGGCCTGACCCACATTGTAGCCCGTGCCCTGCGGGTCGGCGGAAGGGTTGAGGAATGCCAGCACGCGCAGGCGCTGGTAGTCGTGCAGCGAGTACCACACCGCGGGAGCCGCGACGAGGCCCAGCCCCCCCAGCGCCCCCACGTAGGCCATGTTCACGCCCGCGATCGCGGCCATCCCCAGCCAGATGGCCCCCAGAAGCAACGCCGTGCTCAAGTCGGGTTGAAGATAGATGAGAATCATCGGCAGGAGCGTCGCGCCTAGGGAGACCAGAAACACCCGTCCCGATTTGATATCGTCGCTGTTTTCGGAGAAAAAGCGGGCCAGGAAGATGACCAGGCCGAGTTTCGCGAATTCCGACGGCTGGAACAGCATGAACCCCAGGTCAATCCACCGCTGCGCGCCGTGCGTAACGCGCCCGATGACCAGCACCGCCACCAGCGCGGCGATGACCAGGCCGTAGATGGCGCCCGTGATCGGCTCCAACAGGCCGTAGTCCACCGTAGCCAGCCCCAACATCAGCGCCAGCCCGATAGCAATAAAGATGGCCTGGCGGCGTGTGCTGTCCTCCAGGCCTTCGGTGTTGCGGGTTGCGCTGTACACCATGGCCAGCCCCATCGCCAACAGGAGAATCAGGGCGGCCATCAGCCAGAAGTCAAAATGTCGCCACCTGATTTTACCCACTCCGCCTGCGCGCACCCCTTTCCCGAAGCGGCATATCCACAATGAGCCGCTTGTTCTGTGTCAGCGTGATCTGGAGCCCTTCGCGGTCAATGTCCAGGTACTTGGAGATGCTGGCGACCAAATCGTCCTTGATGCGCTCCAGGAGTTCAGGCGACAACTTGACGCGGTCGTGTATCAGCACCAACTGCAGGCGTTCCTTCGCGACCTGACTGCTGGTGGGCTGCTTTCGTCTGAAGAGTTTGGCTATGGCGCTCATCCCTTCCCCCTCTTTTGATTTGCGCTCCGTGCCGACTGGGCCGGGCGAGGTGGCCGGACACGTCTGAACAATGCGCTAGTCGCCGCCGCGAATCACCTTCGCCAGGCGCGAGAAGAACCCGCCTTCGGGCGCAGGCTGATACATCGGGATGTCCTCGCCCATGATGCGGCGAGCGATGTTGTCCAACGCCTGCGCAGCCGGAGACCGCCCGTCCAGCACAATGGGCGTCCCCCGGTTCGTGGAGATCACGATGGCCTCGTCCTCCGGAATGATGCCCAGCAACTTGATGGCCAGAATCTCCACCACGTCCTCGGTGCTCAACATATCGCCGCGCCGCACCATATCGGGCTTCAGCCGGTTGATGATGAGCGAGCCGGGGCCTTTCTCCTGCGCCTCTATCAGGCCGATGATGCGGTCGGCGTCGCGCACGGCCGAGACCTCGGGCGTCGTTACGATGATGACCTCGTCGGCGCCCGTCACCGCATTCTGGAAGCCCTGCTCAATCCCTGCCGGGGAGTCTATGAGCGCATAGTCAAACTCGCGACGGAGTTGCTCGCAGACCTGGATCATGTCGGCCGGGCTGACCGCGGTCTTGTCGCGGGTCTGGGCGGCAGGGAGCAGGTACAACTCGTTGACGCGGCGGTCGCGGATGAGCGCCTGCCGCAGGCGGCACACCCCCTCCACCACATCCACCAAGTCATACACAATGCGGTTCTCCAGGCCCATGACAACGTCCAGGTTTCGCAGGCCGATGTCCGCATCCACCACAGCGACGCGCTGGCCGTGCTGAGCCAGCGCCATGCCCAGGTTCGCGGTTACGGTGGTCTTCCCAACGCCGCCTTTCCCAGAGGTTATGGTAATCACTTTGCCCGGCATCCTCGGATTCTCCTTTCAGACTCTCACGGCTCCCAGGGTTCGGCCACGATCTCCGTACCCCGCACACGCGCCATTTCAGGGCGCACCCTCTGTTTTGTCTTGTTGGCCTCGGGAGAGCGCGCAACGTTGCCGCTAATCCGCAACTGCATGGGCTGCAACTGCAGGGCGCACACCACCGCCGAATCGTCGCCCATGGCGCCCGCATGAACCGTGCCCCGCAACTTGCCCCAGACGATGATGTCGCCGCCCGCCACGATTTCGGCTCCCGGGTTCACGTCGCCCACCACCACCACATGCCCAGGGTAGCGAACGCTCTGGCCGGAACGCAGCGTCCGCCGAACGATGACGGCGGGCTCCTGCCCCGCCTCCAAATCCGATGGAGCCTCCTCGGGCGGAGACGCCGACGCCAGGCCCAGTTCCCGTGCGGCGGCCCGCGTCATGGGCGACTGACTGATGACCGCCCAGACGGTAATGCCGAGTTCACCCAGCACGCCGCACACCTGCTGCAAATCCGCGGGCGTCATGGGGCGGCTGCCCACGGCCAGCGCCACCTTGCCGCCCTGGAAGAACGCAGGCGAACGATTCAACTGCGCGCGAAGGTCGGCCAACAACAAGGGAAGGTCGCCCGCGCCCAGGCTCACCAGAAGCCCGTCGCGCGTGCCTTTGATTTTGACGCCGTTCGCCATAGTCCACCCCGATTCTGGGCGATGCTCTCGCGCGGCCGATGAGCCGAAATCCTTGCTATAGAGTAGCAATAGTCTTGCGAAAAGTCAAGTGGCACACGAACATGAATACGATACGTTTGGGTGGCTGCGTCCCCGCCAGCGAGTTGTAACCGCGAATAACACGAATGCACGCGAATGGGAAATTGGCGGCGCGATGCCAAGACACACAGGGCGGCTTCCCATAGCCGCCCGCCCCCTCGCCCCGCCTGCGGGAGAGTGCTAGGGTGAGGGGTGCAGTCCCCTCGCCCCGCCCACGGGGTTCAGGGGCGGACAGGGGTGAGGTGCGTGTCGGAAAACTCAGGCGGTTCGTGGGCATGGGCACCTTCTGAATATGAACGCGTGCAAATGGTGTGCTTGAATCTGCGCCTGCCAGTTCGGGGCATCCCA